>JBBQPD010000061.1:0-13118 GCA_038331535.1 Gemmatales bacterium
CATGAAACAGTGGCCGAGGTGGAACGCCGCTTTGCCGGCATAGCGGGGATCGGTGCGCACGCCTTGTAGTTCGCGAATGGCCTCGTCGATCTGCCCGACGCGCAGCAGGCGGATGCCGACTTCCAGACGGTAACTTGCGTCGTTCGGAAAACGATCGGCCTTGCGGCGGAAGAGGTCCAGCTCGCGCGTGGCGACCTCTTTCTTCAACCGGGCGCGGTGCTGACGGAGTTCAGGATTCTCCGCATCGGCCTTCAGCTTTTCCTCGGCGACAGCGAGGTCGCGGCGGAACGGCTCCGTCTCCAGCTCCGCCAGCTCGACGATCAACTCGAAGGCATTCCCGGTTGGGCCGAGACCTTCCTGGAGGATGGCATTGGCCTGGTCGAAGTTCCCCGCTTTGCGATGATAATGGGCCAGTTGCAGGTACGTTTTGGCGTCGGTCGGGTTGGCTTCGATGCGGCGGCGCAACGGGTCGGCTCCGGAGCCGTTGCCCGTTCCCTCCTTGGGACGATCGACCAGCGCCGGATGCGAGCGCGATGACTTCGAGAGCGCCGAAGCAGGCGTTTCAGCCTCGGCCAGGATTTTATGCTCGGCCCCACTCGCCTCCGCGTAATTGCCGCGCTGGATCGTATCGCAGACGGCGAGGTCTTTCAGCTTGCGGTCCGCCTCTTGATCGGCGGGACGGGCCTTGCGGACCAGCGCCCACAGGGCCATCGCCTGGGTGAAGTTGCCGCGTTTTTCGTACACCAGGGCCAGGGCGCGGTTGACGGCGGGATTGGCCGCGTCTTTCTGGCGGGCCTGCTCCAAACTCCACACGGCGAGATCGAGCAATCCTAACTCGTCCGCTGCGGTCGCGATCGCCATCTGGGCGCCGACGTCCCACGGATTACTGAGCAACACCTTTTCGCCGAGGTCCAGCACTTTCAGAAAATCGCCGCCGCGCAGCGCGGCCTTGACGCGCGCCTTGACCGGCCAGGTCGTCAGCCACGACAGCCAGCCGCCGCGTAAGTTGTTCTTGTACTTCGCCTTCTCCGTGCGCCGCAGCGCCTGGCGATAGCTGAGGTTCGCCCGGTCGAGCGTGCAGCAGCTCATCAGCAGCTTCAGTCCGTAATCGTAATTGCCGGTGGCGATCACCTGGTTGGCGCGCTCGAACTGCCCGGCGGCGGCGCGGCGCTGCTCCGAAGTCGGTGCGGGCACGTCGGAGGACGGAGCAGAATTCAGCGGACGCTCTTCCCTGACAACCGGCATCTTGGGGTGCGAGGTGGTGGCGGGCAGGGGCGTAACGGCGGCAGGCAGCGCGACGGGCGTGGGGCGGGCGCGATGGACGGTTGGCTCCGCGCGGAGGCCGAGCAGTTTCTCGACACGGGCTTCTTCCGAGCGCGAGAGTTGTCCCGCTTTTTTGCCCTCGACCAGTTCCGTCAGTGTCGGCACAGCGTCCGGCGGTCCTTGACTGGCGAACAGCAACCGGGCCGCCAGGGCGCGCACTTCGCCGCCGAAGTCTGTCCAGAGACGCTTGAACAGGCTGGACTCGGCTGGCTCGCGAAAATCCACGTCGCGAAAGAGCAGGTTCTCGCCGCAGTCGAACGCGCGCCACAGTGAGCGGCCATCGAGAGCCAGGGCGCGGAGCGCGGTGTAGATCACCAGCAGCGAAAAGCGGTCCATCTCGGGGCCGTAGCCGTTGCCTGGCGGACGAGAAGCACCGGCCGCATCACGCGCCCGCGGTGAGCGCTGCGGATGTTGATAGTTCGGATGGCCAAACTCTCCGGACGGCTTGCCGGCAAGAGCGGGTACGCACAGGCCATCGTAATCGACGAGCTTCAGGGCGAGGGAATTGGCCTTTGAGCCGGGGACGAGCAGGACGTTGCCATGCTGTAAATCGCCGTGCGCGACGCCGGTTTCCCGCAGCTGCACAGCCAGCTTCAGCCACAACTCGGCCAATTTCTCCAGGAGCGCCCGGTCTTCGAGGTGGTCGGCGACGAACCGATTCAGGGCGAACCCCTCGACCCAGCGCATCTTGACCGTCGGATACCAGGCGGTGCCCAGGCGGATGCCGCCTTCGAGGTACTGGAAATCGACCATGAACGGTTTGGGAGAATCGCGCAAGTGATCGCTGATGGCCTGGTAGCGTTCCTGCAACCCGTTGACGGCGCGCGTGAAGCACTTGACCGCCCACGACGCGCCGCCCGGTCCTTCCATCTGGTAGACGTCGGCAAAGTTTCCCGAATGAGGAGAAGGCATGCCCAGCGCGTTGGTCCGCACCTGTGTCTGACGCAGCTCCGGATCACGGAAGCAGGCCGAGGGACACTGGATGGCCTCGTTGTATTCGAGAGCCTGGGGCCAAGGCATGACGCCTCCTTGTGCCGACGCCGGGCAGGAGAGAGATCGGCCACGTTTGATACAAAGGAGCCGCGCACGAAGTAAGCGGTTTGGCAGCCGAATTCGTAGCCCGCTTACTTCGTGCGCGGCTCCTTTGTATCATTCCCGACCGCGTGAAGCATAACATCATACCAGCGTGACGGATTGGCAGGATTATAGATCGGCCTGGTGGTCGGTCGCAAGCGCGCACTTTAAGAATCGCGTCGATTGTTACGCCAGCACTTCTTCGAAATGCGGGGCCAGCGACTCGCGCAGCAGATGGCGGGCGCGGTGCAGGCGGCTCTTCATGGCCGGCAAACTCAGTTGGAGGCGCGCGGCGATGTCGGCGTTCGGCAACCCCTCGATGTCCGACAGGACGAAGACCTTTCGGTACATCTCGGGCAGCCCGGCGATGGCCTGATCGATCAGGCGGACCGTCTCACGCCAGACGAGCTGGTCGTCTGGCGTCAGTTCCCCCTTGCGGGCCAGTCCCTGAATGTGTTCGTCTTCGAGCAGGGTGTCAAATGGGTCGTGGGAACGCTTCGTTTCGCGCACGGCCTGTTTGCGCCGATGGGTGATGGCGGCGTTCACGGTGATGCGGTGCAGCCAGGTCGGAAAGGCGGATTCGCCGCGGAAGGTGGGCAGCTTGCGCACTACTTGCAGGAGTACATCCTGCGTCACGTCCTCGGCGTCCACGTCGTTGCTGACCATGCGCCGGGCCATGTGGTAGACGCGCGGTGCGTAATCGTGGTACACCTGCTCCGCCGAGAGCGGTGGAGAGAAAGAAATATCTTGCGCCTCCGGCGAATAGCCGGTGGAGTTGCTGCGCTTGCCGTTCATGTCCTTGACCCTCACCAGTGAGGGTATCCGTGTTTCACTCGCTCTTCTTGTTCTACCCCTTACCATACGAGCGCGACGGGGAGGAGGACAAGAGATAATTTGGCGCGCGGTGGATTGCCGCAAGCGGCGACACGATTGAGGCTCGTTTGGTACAATCCTATTTTGAGGGACCACCTCCGTGCCTAGGAGATCCGAGCATGTTCGTGCGCCTTCCGCTCAAGATTGCCGTCCTGTTCGTCAGCTGCTTCTTGTGCGGCGCCCTCCGCTCCGCCGACGAGAACCCTGACCTCGCGCCCGACGAAAAAACGCTGAAAGATGCGAACCTCGGCGTCGACGGGCCGGCTCTGCTGGAGTTCCTTCGGCGTCACAGTCTGTCGGATGCCGAACGCACGAAACTGGCGGAGACGGTGCGCCGACTCGGCCACAATGACTTCGACGAGCGTGAAAAAGCGTCCGAAGACCTCTTCAAGGCTGGACGGGCCGCGGAGCCGTTCCTGCGCCGCGCGGTTGGCGATCCGGACGCGGAAGTCGATCGGCGGGCGCGCGACTGTTTGCAGCGCATCAAGAGCGGACTCGAACAAGGGCAGGTGTATGCCGCCCTTCGCCTGCTCGCGGTACGGCGCCCAGCCGACGCCGATCGCGTTCTGCTCGGTTATCTCCCTTCGGTCCCCGACGAAGTTATTGAGGACGCGGTCATCACCGCCCTGGAGTCCGTCGCGGTGCGCGACGGCAAGCCATCGGCGGCGCTCAAGGCGGCCCTGGACGACAAGGAACCGGTTCGCCGCGGCGCCGCGGCCCAGGCGCTCGCGTTGTCCTGTCCCGCCGAGCGTCCGGCCGTGGCGAAACGGCTAGCCGACGCCGACGCGCGCGTGCGCTACCGGGCGGCCTCGTCCCTGACGCGCGCCGGCGACAAGAAAGCGGTGCCGGTCCTGGTTGCGCTGTTGAGCGAGGGGCCGCAGGAAGTGGCCTGGCAAGTGGAGGACTTGCTGCTGCGCCTGGCGGGCGAACAGGCGCCGATGGTCACGCTGGACGTCGCAACCGAGTCAGCGCGCAAGAAGTGCCGCGCCGCCTGGGAGGAATGGTGGCAGGTCAACGAGACAAAGGCGGATCTGACGCGCCTCGGCCGCGAGGAATCGAAGAATCTTCGTGTCGTGTGCGAAATGCAAGGCACCAAGGGCGGCGGCCGCGTCGTCGCGTTTGGTGCGGACGACAAGGAACGCTGGCAGGTGGACGGCGTCGAGGGCGCTATCGACTTCCAGCTGCTGCCCAACGGCAACGTCCTCATCGCCGAGATCAACGCCCGCAAGGTGACCGAGCGCGATCGCCAGGGCAAAGTCGTGTTCGAGAAGCCGGTGACCGAAAGTCCGATGACCTGCCTGCGCCTGCCCAACGGCAACACGTTTATCGCCACCTACCACGAAGTGCTGGAAGTGACCCGCGAGGGCAAGCCGGTCTACGCGCTGCCGCGGCCAGGCCAATCGATCTACTGTGCACAAAAGCTGCGAAACGGCAACATCCTGACGCTCGACGGCGGCGGACAGATCATCGAATTGACGACCGAGGGTAAAGAAGTGCGGCGCGTAGCGGTTGGCGACACCAGCAACTGGGGCGGCTTCGAGCTGCTGCCCAACGGCCATTTCGTGGTGGCGCGCTGCGGCAAACACGAAGTCGTGGAGATCGACGCCGCGGGTAAGGAAGTGTGGAAGGTGTCCATCGAATGGCCGACCTGGGCCGGTCGATTGAGCAACGGCCGCACGCTGGTGGCCTGCGCCCATTCGGGGCAAGTCGTCGAGTTCGACCGCGCCGGCAACCGGGTGTGGGAGATGAAGCTGGATAACCGGCCCTGCCGACTGCGCCGCTATTGAGCGCTGGCTTGCGGCTACGCGGCGTCGGACCGCTAAGCCGCAAGCGGGCAAAAACAGAAACCACTTGACACTCGACCAGTCGCACGTTCACATAAAGGTCAGGCGATCAGCCATGACTGTTCCATTCGTGACCATTGTTCTCCCACACGAAAATGGGAACCAATCTGATGCCGGCCACGTCACAGTTGATATCTTTCTCAGGATGAAGGTGCGCAATCACCGAGGGTGAAACGTTCGGCGGAGTTCTTGCTGACAGCTAGAAGCTGATAGCTATCAGCTCTCAGCCGACGGGTTTTAGGTGGTTGCTCCCTCGTTGCGGCTGGGCCGCGTTAAGATCACGCGACGTCTATTTTCTCCACGTAGGAACGACAACCATGCGACGTATCGCAGCGCCCGGCCGTAATCGCCTTGCCGTTTGGCTCACCGCCTTTTGCTTCGGAGTCTTCCTGTTCGGCTTCAGCGCTGCGCTCACACCGACCGCTCGCGCCCAGGACGGCGACAAGAAAGAGGAACCGAAAAAGGAAGAGAAGAAGGACGAGCCGAAAGAGGGGCAGCCCAACCTCGTCATGCACACCCTGAAATCGCTGGGTCTCTTCTTCGGTGTGCTCATGCTGCTGATCTCTATCGCTCTCGTCGCGATGATCGTGCTGCTGGCGATGGACCTGCGTTTCGGAGTGGCCATCCCGCCCGCGTTTGTCGAGGACTTCACCGAGACAGTCAACAAGCGGCAGTTCAAAGCCGCTTACGAAATGGCCCGCGACGATGGTTCTTTCCTCGGCCGCGTGATGAGCGCCGGCATGGGCCGTCTCCAGTATGGCATCGAGGACGCCCGCGAGGCGGCGATGAATCAGGTCGAGGCTATGAAGGCGACCAAGGACCAGTTGCTCACCTTCCTCGCCGTCATCGGCACCGTCGGCCCGCTGCTCGGTCTGCTCGGTACGGTCGTCGGCATGATCAAGACTTTCCAGTCGCTGGCCACTTCCAAACAAGTCGATATCGGGGCGCTGGCCGACGGTATTTCGCACGCCCTGGCCGCGACGCTCATCGGCATCGGCCTGTCTGTGCCGGCGATTCTGTTTCATGGCTTCTACAAGAATCGGCTGACGCGCCTGGCGCAAGACACGTCGAACATGGCCGACGATCTGCTGACCCAGATGTACCACAATTCGAAGAAGCCGGCGCCGGCCGCGGGTGCCGCAGCGGTGACGGGAGCGGCAGTGGACAGTCGGCCTCCGAGCACGCCGGAAGCTCGCGTCAAGTAAAGACTTCGCCGCTTGCAGCTTAGACGTGGTTTCAAAATGTAGGGTAAGCTTTAGCTTGCCCGCAGCGGGACAAGCTAAAGCTTACCCTACAACGGTTTTGAAACAACGTCTTAGCGGTAAGAGTCTGATTCCGTTCCCAAGGTGTTCCCATGAGCCACGGTCCCGCCAGTGATGGTTTGGTTGAACCCAATCTCGTGCCGCTGCTCGACCTCGTGATGCAGCTGTTGATGTTCTTCATGATTTCGGTGAACTTCGCGCAGGGCGTGACCAACACGGGCGAATCGCTGCCGCACTCGGAAACCGTTGCGCCGCTGGACTCGGGAGGGAACGATCCGATCATCTTGAGCGTCAAACCCTTTCGGATGGGCGGCACTCCCCTGCCCGGTAAGCCGGCCCGCGACGATTTCACGTATTACGGCAGCAAGGACCGCGAACGTTTGCGCGCCCGCTTCAAGGACGGCGAGACGTGCATCATGATCCCCACCGAGCAGTTGACGTCCGCCGAGAAAGACCGCGGAGACACGCAGGAGAAGACCATCCGCAACATGTTCAACGCCAGCGAAAAGCTCAAACGCCTCGCCCAGGATGAAATCGATCTCGCGGCCCGCGAGCGGAAGACTTATGGCAAGCTCAACAAGGCGCGGGTGAACGACAAGGACGAAATCCTGATACCGATCCATATTCGCGCCGACGCCGACGTGAAGACCGGCGAAATCTACGAGCTGATGGACGCCTGTAAAGAAGCCGGCTTCGTCACCATCAAGGCCCGAGCGCTGCTCAAGACCGGGGAGAAGAAATAATGCGCCATCGACGACGTGGAGCCGAAGCCGGGCCGGAGGTGACGCTGCCTATCACCCCGATGCTCGACATGACCTTTCAGCTGCTGTTCTTCTTCATGGGGACGTTCAACCCGACTGACCCCGAAGGGGCGCAAGTCCTCGCCATGGCCAAGGAGCGGAAGGTCGAGGACAAGAAGACCGACAAGATGGCGCAGGACCCGAAGAAGGTCAAGGAGGACGTCGTTCCGGATATCAAAAAGGAAGAGAAGAAGAAGGAAGAAGAACCCGATATCGATACCGACCTGCGGCTATTCATCGAGGTGGCCGGCGGCGGCAAGCAGCCGATCCTGTTGAAGGACGGCGCGGTCGATCTCAAGAAAGCCGACACGCTTCAGGATCCCGACCTTCTGAAAATCCTCCAGGCAAAACTGGAAGAGCGCAAGGTCCGCGCCAAGGAGGAGGCGCGCAAAACCGCCAACGAAGCGGCGCCGGAGTTTGCCGCGGCTGTCGAGGCGGAGTTCGCCAAGCAGAAGGTGCGCATTCAAACCACGGTGGATGTGCCCTGGGGCGAGGTTTTCGACGCGATGAACCTTTGCACGCGCGTTGGCTTCAAGACTGTGGCCCTGAGTACACCGAAGGACTATGTGCCGCGCGTCGCGCCGCCGAAGGAATAGAGACCATCTTCCCTGTTTACGTTTCGCGCGGAACGCGCGAAACGTAAACAAATCCGGGAACTTCTTCCCACCCGCGCACGTCGAATGCTCATCACAAGGAAGGGCGACAATGACTCCGCGGGCCAGCGCAGCGCCGAGTTCTTTCGCCAGGACGGTCGGCCTCTTGGTCCGACCGTTTTTGGCTGCGCTGCTGGTGTGCGCGCTGCTGGTCCTTCCTGCCGACGCCTTCCAGCAACCCCATCGCGACCTTGCCTCCGATCAACCGTTATCCCCGTTCAGGGAACCGATTCAGGCGAGCCATCTGGCCACGCTCGGCATCGGCCTGCCAGTTAATAGTAGCCCGTTCGGACTGCTCAGCATCCTGGTCGTAGGCGAACATCCCGATCTCTCCGCGTGGGTGTTGCAAGGGTTGATGACCACCCCCATCGAACGCGCCCGCCTCGGCACCATCTCGCTCCTCGGCGCCCCGGCCCTTCCCGTTAGCCCGCTGGCGACGCTGGCCGTCCTGACCGCCGGCGAACAACTTTCATGCTGGCGTTTCCTCGACACCGATCAGGTCAGCCCGATTCCCTCCGCGGCGCTGGATGTTGTGCGCGACGGGACGAAGGCGGCGGCCACGGACAAGGAGAGCAAGGTCTACTGGAACACCATCTATCGCGCCGGCCAGACGGACGAGTCGGCTTTCCGCGCCGCCGCTCGCACGGGTTGGAAACTTCGGCTCCTCGAGAAAGACCCGGCATCGTTGCGCGGTGAGGTGTTCTACCTGGAAGGAAAGCTCCAGGCCGTTTCCCGCGTGCGCGTCCCCAAAGTCGGCCAGGACGAGTTTGTGTCCGACCTATTCGGCGGCGTGGTCATCGATGCCGGCAATAACGTCTTCGCGGTCAACTTTACCGAGTTGCCGCCCGGCGTGCGCCAGGAGAAGTTGGCGGAAGGGCCGGTCTCCTTTGCCGGTTACTTCTACAAGATGGTGCCGCGCGCCAATGGCTCGCCGGTGCCGCTGCTGATCGGCAGAACCGTGCGGCCGCTGGCCTCGATCGAGGAACGGCTGCCGGCGGCGACTGCGGCGTTGCTGCTGTCCTGCCAGGCCGGGCCGGGTGAGGGGACGGCCGCGCTGACGGCGCTGGCGCTGCTGGGGACAACCGAGTACTTCGACTACTGGAAGCTGTTCTCCTCCGCGGAAATCCCGACCCTGCGCCGCGACCTGCTGCTGCAGATTCGCGACAAAGGTTTCTTCCCTTCCATTACCGACGACGACGAAGCGGAATTGATGGCGTACTACGACTTCCTGGCCGTCGCCAGCCGCACGCCGCTGGAGAGCTTCGCCAGGGGAGCGCGGACCGACGTCTCTTACGCTCAACTCATCAAGCACCCGGCGGAATTTCGGGGCGAAGTCATCCGCCTCGAAGGCACGCTGAAAGGGCTGCGCGAGCACACGGCGCCGAAGATGGTGCAGCTGGCGGGCATTCCCACCCTGTACGAAGCGTGGATTTTCGACGAGACCATCGGCGTCCGCCCGGTCTGCGTCGTGCTGACGGAATTGCCCGAAGGTCTGAAGCCGGCCAAGAAGATGACCGAGCAGGTGACTGTCGATGCCTACTTCTTCAAGAAGGGCGACTACGAAGCGCCCGATACGAAAGAAGGGCAGCGCCGCGTCGCCCCGCTCCTCGTTGGCCGTACCCTGCGCGTCGCACCGCGAAAAGCAGCTCCCGATGGCGGCCTCGGCGACGTTTTGCTCGTCGGCGGCATGTCGTTCCTGCTGCTGACGGGGTTCGCGGTCTTCGTTTTCACGCTGTGGTATCGCCGAAATGACCGTCGCGTTCTGGAGAGGCTGAAGGCCGCCCGCACCACGGAATTTGTGCCTCCGCCCCAAGATGCTGTACCGATGGCGGCGCCGGTCGTGCAACCATCACCGCACGTTCGCCCCCAGGACGATGCCGGAAACCAAACATGGAATTGATTGTTCGTGATGCGTGACGTGCTTGCGTTTCGCGTATTCGCAAAGAAGTTTGTGTACAAACGGCGCTCGCGCCTGTAAAATCATGCGGTCGAGGTGACCGCACGCCAGACGCCGAGACGACAATAACAGACGGTCACTCGATCCTTCCTTGATCCAGGGGATTTCAGCCATGTCCACCCCGCCACGCGAAGAACCCAAACGCAAGGTTCTCGTCGCGCCGAATCTGCGCGACAACAACATGCGCAGCCTGATCCTGGCGGGTGTCGCCGCGATCATCAGTGTCGGCGCCCACGGCCTGTTGATTTTCCTCATCTTCAACCTCGATCTTGGTTCTGCCAAGGGAAACCCCGACAACGACGTCACCGCCGCGCCGATGATCGACGACGGCAAGGAGGCGAAAAAGGAGACGCAGGAAGACGAGAAGAAACTGGATCGTGGTAAGGAAGACGAAATCGACCTCAGCCAGACCGACATCGGCAACAAGTCCGGCCAGGATCTCAACTACAACGTGCCGAACATCGGCGACATCAGCGTGCCGCAGCTCGACCCCAAGGCCGCGGCGAACGACACGCCTGGCTTCAACGATCCATCCATCACCAATACCGTTCCCACGAACATTCCTCCTCCTCCCGGTACGGGTGGACCCGGCACCGGCGGCCCGCTCTCGTCGGACGCCAGCGGCACGGCCAACATGATCTCCGGGCTGACCGGCACCGGCGGCATGGGCGGTCTCGACGGTATCAAGAACCCCTTCCTCGGCCGCGGCGCGGCGGTGACCCGTCAGCGCATGCTCGACGAAGGCGGCGGCAACAAGGAGTCCGAGGCGATGGTCGCCCGCGGCCTCCAGTTCCTGTCGAACCATCAGGCGCTGGACGGCCACTGGTCGATGCACGAGTTCGACCGTCACGCCCGCAAACAGGTCAAGAAGCCGAACGGCGAGGTGAGCTACGTCTACGAGCGCGATAAGTCGATGCCCGGCACCACCCGGCAGAACGATACCGCCGGCACCGGCTTTGGCCTGCTGCCGTTCCTCGCCGCCGGCCACACGCAGAACCCGGTGAAGGACTCGAAATTCGACTACAGCAAGAACGTCAAGGCCGGCCTCGTGTACCTGATGAAGAAGCAGGACAAGGAAGGCTATTACGGCGGCGATATGTACTCGCACGGCATCGCCACCATCGCCATGTGCGAGGCCTTCGGCTTGACCGCCGATAACGCGCTCAAGGCGTCCGCTCAGAAAGCGATCTGGTACATCGAGAACAGCCAGGATCCGGCCGGCGGCGGCTGGCGCTATGGCCCGAAGCAGCCCGGCGATACGTCCGTTACCGGCTGGATGCTCATGGCCCTCAAGAGCGGCCAGATGTCCGGCCTGACGGTCAAGGCGGAAACCCTCAAGAAGGTCGAGAAGTACCTCGACTCCTGCGAAAGCACCAACAAGGGCGGCTACGGCTACACGCCCGGCGGCGGCGAGACGATCCAGATGACCGCGGTCGGCCTGCTCTGCCGCCAGTACCTCGGCGTGACGCCGCGCAACCCCGGCCTGCTCCAGGGCGTCAAACGCCTCGAAGGCAGCCCGCCGTCGGCCGGTGCCAGCATCTATTATCTCTATTACGCCACGCAGGTGATGCACCACATGGGCGGCGACAACTGGGACCGCTGGAACAAAGGCCCGGCCGGCGACGGCAAGGGCGGCATCCGCGACACGCTCATCGCCGCCATGGACAAGGGCACCACCAACCCCGACACCGAAGGCAGCTGGGTTCTGCCCGGCGCCGAAGGGCGGCTGATGTCCACGTCGCTGGCGCTGCTGACGCTGGAAGTGTATTACCGCCATCTGCCCCTCTACCGGCGCGACGTCGGCGCGGTGAAGGGCGCCCAGTAATCGTTGACGAGCCGCGACCGTCAGGGAGCGCTTGGTAGCGCTCCCTGACGGTCGCGGCTCGTTCATCTCTTCGATCCGCACATTCCGCAAAGTCGAACTCATTTCCCAATCCGGCAAGACCGATAAAACCAGCAGACGTGGTTCGGGTACTCTGCCCGACCGAGATAGTGCGTGCGCGGAAAGGAGTTCTGCGATGGTCCGGTCTCGCTGGATAGGATCGGTGTGCGGGTTCTTAGCCTGGACCGGCCTCGCTGCGGGGCAGCAGCCGTCTCCCGCCGTCACCGCAACCCAGAACGAACGCATCCTCACGGTCCAGGAACCGGGGAAGCCCGCGAAGAAATACTGGGTGATGAAGTCCTGGAAACGCCCCGACGGCATGACCGAATATCAGGTCCAGTCTCTCGCCACGGGCCAGACGATGACGCTGGTCCAGCCCACCGCCACCATCGTGAAAGAAGAAATGCCGGTTCACTCGGCGCTCGCGCAGACCATTCCGTCGCCTGCGCCTGCCAAGACACCTTCTCCGATCCAGACGGTGAGTGCGACGCAGACGGTTGAGCTTCCCGCGCCACCCCCGTCGATTACACACCTCCCGGTTTCTCACCCTCCGACGCCGTCCCCAGCTCCCGCGCTGCCGCCCGGCGTGACGCCGCCTGCCTCGACGGTCGATCAGATTATCACCATCCAGGAACCGGGAAAAGCGGGTCAGGAATACCGGCTTCTGAAGACGTGGAAACGCCCCGACGGTGCGACTGCTCATGACGTGCAGTCGCTATCGACGGGCGAAAAGATGACGCTCATCGATCCGGCCGGCTCGAACGGCAAGGTGGTCGCGCCGGTCGTCCCACCGATCCAGCCGGTCAAGGTCGCGCCGGCACCTCTCAACTCGACCGTCACGAAGCTTCCCGAGGCGCTCCCGCCAGCGGTCGCATCGGTCGCCGTGACCACGCCGACCGATGCGACCGAGCGGATACTGACCGTCCAGGGACCAGGGAAGCCCGCCGAGAAATACCGTGTCCTGAAGACCTCGAAGCGGCCCGACGGCGCAAGCGCGTATGAGGTCCAGTCGCTGGCCACGGGCGAGACGATGACGCTCATCGATCCCCCAGGGCAGCGCGGCACGACGATCACAATTACGCCCATGCCAGGGGGAACATCCACGGTGGTTCAGGGGACGACTCCGCCGATTGCTGCGAAGCCGCAGACCACCTGGCCCTCCGCGTTTGTCGGCCCGACCGATTCGACCGCGCCCAAGCCCGCGCCAGCCGTTCCCGCGCTCCCGGTCGTGGCGAAGAAGCCGGAACTGCCGGCGTCGGTCCCTGCCGTTCAACCGCCTACCGCGGTCATCAAAGTACCGACGGTTTCCACTCCAGCTCCGCAGCCGCCCGTTGTGAAGAAGCCTGAGCCGCTGACCGTGCCGACCGTCCAGCAAACCGCGCCGGTCGTCCTGGTGCCGGCCCCGAAAGCTGAGACTCCCAAGCCGGCACCGAAAGCTGAGACTCCCAAG
>JBBQPD010000062.1:0-13072 GCA_038331535.1 Gemmatales bacterium
GGAGCGCCAACGCTCAGCGCTCCCTCACGGTCGCGGCTCGTTAGTGGCGGCGCAGGGACGCGGTCGCGGCTTCGCGCAGCCATTGGCCGCGCGCCTCCTTGGCCAGTGCCTCGACCGCCGTCCGCGACTCGGGGGTGCCGATCCACTCCAGCGCCTCCAGGGCGCGGCCCACGCGCAGCACGTCGGCCGATAGTGCTTGCCGGCCGATCTCCGCCAGAATTTCTTCGACCTGCCGTTTCACCTCCGGGGAGGGGTCGGCCTCCAAGGACTTACGAAGTTCCGGCTCGATGAGCTTGCCGATGGTCTTCAGCGCCTTGGCGGCCTTGTCGCGCGTGTCGAACTCTTCGCTGTCCAGGTCGGCGAGCAGGCGGGCCACGCGCTTCGGGTCGGCGTCAAACGCATCGCTTGCCGCCAGGGTAAGCAGGTGGTCGCGCAGAAACGGGACGGCCGCTTCAGACCGGGCCGCGAGCTGACGCGCCGCCAGGAACGCCGCGGCGCTGTCGTCGCCGGCCAATTTCTCCCAGAGCGTTTCGAGTGTCGTGGGCGTGTCGAGACCGCCTCCTCCGCGGCTCGCCCGCTCCAGTGCCGCCTTGGCCGCGACCGTGAACGCCGCTTCGGGCGGCCCCTTGGCCAGCTCGCCGAGCAGCTTGCGGGCGTCGTCGCTACCGATCCGCTCCAGGATGTTCAGCGCACGCACCGAGCGAAGATGCTCGCGCGGCGGCGCCTGGCTCTCGAACTCCATGAGCATTTGCTGCACCAGGTTCGAGTTGCCACGCTCGGCCGCCTGGCGCAGGGCGGGCACGGCCAGGGAGCTGAACTCTTTCAGTTCGCGCAGCTCCTTCGCCGCCTTTTTGCGCTCGTTGTACTCCGGCTTTTGCAGGGCCGCGACCAGCTTCTCGATGCGCGCTGTATCGCCGGCAGGCGGCGGCGCGAGACGCTTGCGAAGGAACGCCACGGTCGGCGCGGGCGACGCGCCGAACAGCTGCGAACAGCCGTAGAGGTCGAGCGGATCGTCGGTGCGCAGCGTGTCCCAAAGGCGCTCCAGGGCCGCCTCGTCCGTCGGAATCGTCTTCGGCCGCCAGTCGCTGTTGGCGTCGGCGGGCCAGAAGAAGAGCTTCTGATCGGCGCCCAGCGACAGGAGCGTCTTGCCGTCGGCGGTGTAGCAGAGAGCGAGTACGCCGGCAGGGTGGCCCGTCAGCGGCGGCAGCTCGCGCCCGGTGCGAAGGTCGAAGCGGCGCACCGCGCCGTCCTGGCAGCCGACTGCCAGCGTGCGACCGTCCGGCGCGAAGGCGACCGAACCGACGGGAAATTCGTTCATCTGCTCCTGACGCGCGTCGGGCGGCGGGCCAACGACAATCTGCGTTCGCACCTTGGACGTGGCCAGCTCGACCAGCTGCACCTTGCCGTCGGCGAGCAGGGCGAGGCTCCGGCCGTCCGGTGCGAAGGCGATCGAGGAGATGACGCCGCTCATACGGCGGGCCGGATCGACCGCGACCAGGCCGTCGAGGTGGCGGATCTCGTCGCCGGTGTTCACGTCCCAGAAGTACAGACCGGGGTTGCCGCCGCGGCCGTTGAAGTTGGCGGCGCCCAGGGCGAGCGTCTTGCCGTCGGGTGAAAAGGCCGCGGCAGTGAACAGGGTTTCGTTGACGTCGTCGTCGAGGCTGCGGACTTTTTCACGCTTCTTGGCGTCCCAGAGGGTGACCGGGCAGGCCGCGCCGTGCCGGCCGCCGGCCCAGCTGGCGGTCAGGAAATGTTTGCCGTCCGGCGCGAAGGCGAGGGTGGCGCCCTGGGAATGCTCGGGAGTGCCGACGGGACCGAGATTGCGGCTCCCGGCCAAGTCCCAGAGAACCATTCCGGAGAAAGGATGGGAAACAGCCAGGTATTTGCCGTCGGCCGAGAAGGCGGCGCCGGGCCGGCCCTGGTTGCCGCGGTAATACATGCGTTGCTCGATGTCCGCGCCGAGAAGAGCACGTTTTTCGAGCTGCCGCGCCTGGGGCGGCAGCAAGTCGGAAAGAGGGTCGGCCCCGGCCGGCCCGGCGACCGACAGGAACACGAGGACGAAGAGGAATCGTGTTCGGGCAGCTGCTGTCATGGGTGCCATCTCCTGAGGTCGTGGGAACGCCGACGGATGGCGTGTCTCACGGCAACTCAGGTTACGGCACGAAACGACGGCGGTCAAGGAAAGGATTGGCCGGCGTGCCGCGACTGTTTTTCCGCTGGAACGAAAACGCTGGTCGGCGAAGAGAACGGGCAGGAGTCAAATCGTACGATTGGCGATCCTCGTATGATTCGACTCCCGACACCGTTCTCGTTCCCGTCCGGCGGCAGCTGCTAACTTCGCAACGGCAACAGTGCGCGTAGCCGAGCACAGCGTAAGTACAGGCCTCCCCAAATAACCACTCCGAGAAGGCTCTGCATAAAGAATGGCTCGTGGATGCGCACATGCGTCGCAATCGCACCGCCAAGATACCCCGTCAACAAGATCGCGCCGAGAATGGCAGTCTGTGGAATCAGGTAGATGACGGTTCAGGTGAGTTCGACGATGCCGAGGGGGAGAGCTAGCTTGTCATCCCAGCCGAGCTTTGCAAACTCCTCCGCCATGCCGGCGGGTTTCACCAATTTCATCACGCCGCTGAACAGCAGCAACAGCGCGGGGGGGCGCTACAGATATATCCGGCCCAGCGCATCTTTTTCGAGGCGGCTGTTTCTTGAGATTCCGGTTTCATGAGCCGCTCCTCCACAGGTAAACCGCCGGTCGGCCTTATCGTTTGCCTTCCACGACCGCTTTCATGGCCGACAGTCCTTTTTCGAAATCGCCTCCGACCAGTTTGTCCATGTTCATGAACAGCCCGAAGGCCTTGAAGAAAAAATTCTTGTGGCCGGTCATGGTCCAGGTGACCACGGTCTTCTCTCCGTCCGACTTGAAGCTGAACTCTGTGATGTTCGTGGCTTTGAAAGGTTTTCGGAATTCCAGATTGATCCGGATCAGTTCGCTCGGCTTACTGTCCAGGATCGTCATGGTCCCTTCGCCCACCTTGCTGTTGCCGAGCCACGAGTAGATCGCGCCGGTGCCGGCCGGCGCGCCCGCGTACGTTAGCTTCATGTCCGGGTCGATTTTCGCCCAGGGAGACCACGCGTTCCAGTTATGGAAGTCATTCACTTGGGCAAACACTTCGGCCGCCGGAGCGGCGACGGCGGCCGACCGGACGACGCGAAAGTCGGCCGGCTGACTGGCAACGACCACGACAAACACGAGGACAATCGCCGCAAGCACGAGCAACACGATCTGGTAGGTTTCGAGCAAGGGGAACCTCCTAAATTCTGCGAAAAATCCGGTGAGATCCATTTTTCGCACTCAATGAATGATCCGACCCTTTTACCGCTTCCTTTACCTTTGTCAATCGGCCTGGCCGTAGGTGTCATCGTAAATCTCGGTCAAAAGGCGCCCATTGTAGGTCCAATGAGGGCCAGAGCGAACCTTGTATTTCAGGTTAAGGACTATCTGCGTGGCATCCGTAAGCGACATCTCCTCGTCCGCCAGCCTGACCTTTTTCTTCTCGACGACTGTTACCGTAGTGGGGCCGTGAATAGACTGGAGCGTTGAGCCGATCGGAATTTGCATCTCGAGAAAATTCATAGGAGGGCGCTTGGCCTTGAGGTGTTCCGCCGCCGCAAGAGATTCTTGGTCCAAGCCTGCCGGCTGTTGCTTGACCTCTGACGTAGCGTCCTCGGTGTGGAGTAACCGTAAGATCGAGATCGCCTGTTCTGGGTCGATCTTGAAGAACTCACGTTTTGGGTTGATGCGATGGGGCGCAAACGCGGTGTGGAGAGCGGACTCGACCTCCTGACTATTTTGCACTTTGCATGCATACTCGATAGTGAATGGTACAGGGACACCTGTGGTATAAAGGTCGCCGATCCGACCGTTGGCATCCTCTTTCTTCGTGCGTCCGATCTTCACGAGGCCCGGCATCGCCTCATTCGTCAAAACATAGACAATTTCGGCCATGGACGACCTCGAATGAAGATTCGGTGTGAACCCCGCTGGGTGCCATTCCCGCGCTTGCGATGACATGAAGAGCGGTGAGAAGTCGCGGCTCTCTTGACGATCGGATGCCGTCACGCCGCCTGCAACGGAGACAGTTCTTCCGCGGTCGCCAGTTCCTGCTGGGCCGCGGCCAGGGCCTCGTTGATCTCTGCCGTGGTCGTCTTGGTAGGCGATGGAATCTCGACGCCAATGGCGCGTCCGTCCGCGGCGAAGTCGATCACCAGGCCCGACGGAAGGCATTGCGTTCGCACGCTTACGTCTCCGGGGAGCCGAGGCAAGTATAGTTAGGCAGCGAACGGCCTGCCCTTGCGAAATGTGATTTCGAGGAATCGCTGTTTCATCTTCACTCCCTCTTCGTTAACCGACCGCGTACGCTGTCACGACAACCAAGAGCTGTTCGCCGTCGAGCGGTTCCACGAGTACTTCCCACGCCGCGTGGTTCTGTGTTGTCTCGATGTATTCGCGAGCAGCCGAGCCCTAGCATGTTTCGGGTCAGCGCAATTTGGCCATCGGGTCACCCCATGGGTTCGGGCCGAACGGTGACGAGGGACAGCGCAAGCAATCGAGATCGGACACCAGTGTAGCCGCCTGGGTCTGCTTGCCTTGAGCGCGAAAATCGGCGGCCCGTTGCGTGAAAAGAGCTTTGACGCGATCATCCACCTGCGCGGCGTTCAACCCATCGGCAAATGCCCGATCGATTTCGGAGTCGCACTCGAAAAAAATATCCTGCTCAGCCGTGGTGAAGACGAAATCCTCGTCATACCCAAAATAGGCAAGGCAGCCGTTCTTCACGAAATCTGGTCCCAGTCGTATTGCCGTCTCGCAGGACAAAAAATGTACAATTTTGTCTTTGGCCTCGGCCGAGGAGTAATTGCCGACATGAAAGATTGGATCGTAGTAATGGCCTTTATAGGTTGTGTTTGAGCCGTGGCCGACTCCGGTGAGATAGATAACCCCGGGTTGCTGAGCCTTGAGCGCGACGTAGATACGCTTGGCCACCGGACCTTGGCACTTATCGATGACATAGCTCTTGCTCGCGAGGTACGGGTACACGTACTTTTCGCGGTATTGATAGGCTGCCATTGTCGCTGGCTCGTAATTGGAATCGATTCCCAGAATGCTCACGGGGACCGTGAGCGTTTGCTCCTTCGGGGCGGTTTTTTTGGCCATGACGATTAGCTTTCCCTCTTCGAGGCGTCATCGATCAAGTGCATGATGACGCGCGTTTCGATTTGCGCGAGTCTTCTCCCCAACTTGGTGTTGTTCCGGACCTCGTCCACTGCCCGCTCTTGGCTCACGATACCGCCGCCGCCGACAAATCGAATTGTGGCTATCTCGTAATCGGGTTGCATCTCGATCCGTTTCGCCGCCAACTCGGTTCGTTGGTCGTCGCTGAGGGCTGAGAAGGAAAGGGCTTTGTTGCCCTCCGCGACGTAATCGCGGAGAGAAACCAGCTTACCCTCCGCATCGAAACTGACTGGCATCTCCCATTGCTCCTTGTTGATGATGGAACGGGGCTCCCCAGTGCTTTTCGCGGATTTTGCTGCCATTGTCCGGGTCTCCCTTTCGACTACTTGTTCAGCATCTATGATCGTACCGGAGGTTATTAACCGGATCAACACACAGTACACCAGCCGGGGTCAATGGTTTCGACTTTATCCCTGAATAGACCACGACTCTTGCATCCTGGTCCAGACTACTGCGGTCTGATACGTCCGGGGTAGTCGAATTCCGAGGAAAAATCGTTTTTCTGAACCGTCGCGTCCGAGAGTCAGACGGTCTGCGGGGGTGGCGGACATGCGCGGCGGTTGTCGCAGGATCATGAACGGCATGGACTTGCGATTGCAAGTATGTCCGCCAAGCGTGGCGGACATACGCGGGGTGTGGCGGGCATGCCTGCCAACGACACCGCCGGTCGCCCTCTCACGCTCCCGCCACTTCTGCCTTCTCAATTCTCGCCAAAAGCTCCTCGATCTCCCGTACGCACCCCGTCAGCGACAGCGACGCCATCAGGAAATTCGTGTGGTCGCTGACGCGCTTGTATTCGGCGGCGAAGTACTCGGCGGCGCGGCGCAGCTTCGGCAATTTCCCCTTGATGCGGTGGAGATAATCCTTGACGTCGCCGCGCTGCGCCGCAGGTTCGGTGGCGCGGACGTAGTCGAAGATCGTCCGCGGCACCTCCAGCATGTCGGCGTCTTCCTGGATTTCGTCGGCGTGCTTCAGGAACGTCCGCACCATCCAGGCGTGGGCCAGCACGGTCCCGAGGCGCTCGACGGCCTGCTCCGGGGTCATGGCGTCGTCTCCGGGACCGGTTGGGCGCCTGTCGCCACGACGGCAGCGGGAGAGATTTGTTTGGCCTGGGCCGCCTTTTTGCGGTCGAGGTCGCTCTTGGAATACAAGACCAGGAAGGCTCCGACCGCCGCCAGGACCAGCCCGACGAAGAAGAGCGGCCCCGGCACTTCCTTCGTCTTCCACACCAGGCCGACGATGGCGTTGACGATTGGGGCGCCCGCGAAGACCAGCGGAGCGATGTACAAGGGACTGCCGCCCGCCCCAATCGAAAGGATAATACACAGTGCCCCGGCCGCCCCGAACGCGCCGCCGACGGTGGCGAAGGTGGCGCCGTAGGCCGAGAACTCGATCGTCTGGCCGCGCAGCAGCATGATGGCCACGGGGATAATCACCGCTGTCAGGAAGTAGGCGAGGCCGACGCAGAGGAAACCGCGGAGCGAACTCGTCTTCTTGTCGCCGCCCATGTTCGTCTGACCTTCGTGCAGGATCGGGACGTAGACGCCCCAGGACAGGACCGCTCCCAGCACGAACGCATGCCACAGCTTGAATTCCATCACTCACTCCTCCTGGAGATTCACAACACCGTTTGGAGACCAAATAAAGCCAACTAGCGCCGAGCGCGAGTCGGGTGTCGGCGAGCACTCCCGCTAAGCCGCAAGCGGCAGTCGTGTCACTCTCGCCGCAGCGCCGGAATCAGCGGCGCCCGCAACGTGGCGGCGACGGCCAGCGCTCCCGCCAGCAGCCCCACTACAAGGACCAACCCCAGCAGCGCCGCCAAGTCTGCCCACGGTACACCGCCGGCGCCGCCGAGCAGGTGCGGCGCGACCGCGAGCAGCGCCGACGCCGCGCCCGCCGTCAGGCCGACCAGCAGCAGGAAGCCGTTCTCCGCCAGCACCAGCCGGCCGAGCGTGCCGCGGCGATAGCCCAGCGCTCGCAGCAGGGCCAGTTCCGCCCGCCGTTCCCAGACGCCGCGCAGCAGCACCACGGCCAGGCCGAGCGCGCCGAGCAGCAGTCCCAGGCCGCCGAGCGCCTGAAACGTCGAGAGATACGTATTCTCGACGGCGAGGTAGGCGTCGAGCCGCTGCGCCGTCGGCGTCACCTCGAAGCCGCGATCCGCCAGTGCCGTTTCCAGCAGCGTCTTGACCTCGGCTTCCTGCCCAGCCGGCGCCTCGATCAGGAAGAAATTGTATCCCGCCTGATCGGGATACAGTTTGAGGAAGCTGGCCTCCGACACCAGTAGGCCGCTCTGAAATACGCTATCGTGCAGCAACCCGTCAATGCGCAGGGGGCGCGGCGTCCCCTTCTCGTCCGGCACCTCTAGCGTCTTACCGAGGCCGCTCTTGAGCATCCAGACGACGGTGTTGTTCTCGCCGACCGCGGCATACGGCTCGCCCGGTCGCTCCAGCGGCTTCCAGCGGTCGCCGGTGGCGAACGCCGCCGGAACGCCGAAGACACGCGGCCGCCGCGGTTGGTAGAGGTTCAGACAACTGGCGTCGTCGCCGGCGCGCACCCGAAACGAGACGACCTTGACCGCTTCGAGCTGCACCATCGCTTTGTCGGCCAGTCGTTCAGAGTAGGTCGGATCGAGCTTGCGATAATGGGCCGCCAATTTCGCCCGTATCTCGTCGCGGCCCTTGTCGCTGTTGAGGTCCTGAAACACCGGCAGGTCCGACTCCGCGAGCAGACTGTAGCCGCCCGACGTATTTTCTCCAGCAGCGGAACGGCGGAACGCCTCGACGGCGACGATCAAAAACGCCGCCGCCGCCAGCAGCCCCGCGGTAAACAGGCTGCGCACCGGATTACGCGCGGCGTTGCGGATGCCGAGCCGTTCCACACCAAAGGAACCACCCTCGACGGTCGCATGACGCCGGCCGCGCATCCACGCCGACAGCGCCGCCAGGGCCGCCGTCAGCAGCAAGGCGCCGGCGCCAAAGAACGTGCCGGCCTTCGCCTCGTGATCTTTCACGAACGGCCCGGCCGCCAGCAGCGCGACCGCGCCGAGACTGCCAAACACCGCGACCCGCCAAGCCCAGCGCGGCCGCTTCTCACCACCGCCTTCGTTCTCCAACCCCGTCTGTCCCGCCAGCAGCGCCCGCGGCGGCACCTTGCCCAGGCCGCGCACCGACCACAGGATCGTCAGCAGACTGACGATAAAGGAAGCGCCAACCCCGATCCCCAAACTCGTCCAGGTGACGTGAGGTTGCAGCAGCGAGCGCAGCGCCCCGCCCGGCCAGACAGCGCCGAGCCAGCGCACCAGCACGGCGGCGTAACCGACCGCCGCGCCTATGCCGACCACGGCGCCGACGATGGCGAGGAACGCACCCTCCGTCAGCAGCAAGCGCCGGACCGCGGAATAACGGTAGCCGGACGCCAGCAGGATGCCGACTTCCGCACCGCGCCGGTCGAGATTCAGGCGGAACAGCAGCCCGACCAGCAGCAGCGCCGCCGCGATCAGGAAGAAGCTGAAGCCGAGAAACAATCCCGCGAAGTCGGTGCCGCCGGTGCTGGCCTTGAGCGCGTCTTCCTTCACCGGGAGCAGCGCCAGGCCGCCCTCGTCGGGGTCGAGGCGCTTGAGTAGGGTCGCGCGAAAGCGCTTTGCCGCGCCGGCCAGGTCGGCTCCCTCCTTCGGAGCCATCCGGATCGACGTGAGATTGCCGAAGCGGCTGCCCCATATCTTCTTGCCGGCTTCCAGATTGATGTACGCTTTCGGCGTCGTCCGCTGCTCGCCCCAGTACAGCGGATCGCCGTATTGCTGGCGGACGGTGTTCGTGCTCCACTCGGGATCACCCTTGTCCTCGAAGGGCAGCTTCCACGCACTCGGCATGTCCTTGTCGGTGATGCCGGGAAACGGCGGCGTCAGGTCGGGATCATCCGCCGCGCCTGTCAGCGGTAGAACGCCGGCAAAGTCGAAGTGCGCGGATTGGTCCTTCAATTTGCCGGGCTGATGCTCCGGCGGTTTGTACGTCAGTGTCACCAGATCGCCGAACTTGAGCGGCAACAGCGTCGGCTCGATCGGCCAATCGACGAAGGCGATCTGGTTGGGCGCGAGCGACTTGAATCCGGGCGGCAGGAACGGTCCCAGCGGAGCGGGAAGCGTCGGGTCCACGGCGGCGACGATGCCGGATATAGTTTTCTGGCCAACGCTAAGCTTGCAGAGATAGACCAACGTCGGCGCCGCGCGTAGGCCTGCGTCGTCCGCCGCTTTGAGGGCCGCCTCGGCGAGCGCCGGTTCGAGGATCAGTTGCCGGCTTTCCAGGCTCAGATAGGTGTGATTTGCACGGAAGTAGTCATCGACCATGTCGCGCGTCAAGTTCTGGCGCGGCAGTCGTTCGCCGGCGGCTTTCTTGAGGATGCCGCGCGCGAACGTGGTAGGAATCTTACTCTGCTGCCGCTTATTAACCAGGCCGAGCCACCACTCCGTCGGCTCCAGAACGCCGTCATGATCGGCGTCGTAGCGCTCGAACAACGCCCGTGCTTTGTCGTCGGGACTGGTCAGCCGTAGTCCCCAGTCGTCGAGGTCGAGCGCGGCACGAAAAGCTGTGGTCAAATCGGCTTTCGGCCCACCGATGAGCAAGGCATTAGCCCGGTCGGGCTGCTCCAGTCGCTCTTGCAGCGCCGCCAGCGAGACGAAGGCATTGCGAGGTGTTTCCGGCGTCGGCATCAGGTTGAAGCGGCCGGCTGGGTCATCCTCCGGCAGCACGGCGGCGACTCGAAACGTCAGTGCCGTGAACGCGGCGTCGTTGCGCTCACCCAGCAGGCTTTCGCGCGGTACGCTGCTGACCTTCTGCACGCGAAATGTCACGGTCTCGCCCACGCCGATCTTCAGTTCGTGCGCCAGTGCCGCGCTCAGCACCGCGCCCGAGTCCAGGTCTACAACGCCGAAGCGCTCATCGACGCCCATCAGGGTGACGCGGCGCACGGACCCGCCGCCAGGCCGGTCCGCGGTCGCCTGAAGCAAGATTGCCGGTGCAATGCGCTCCGCGGGCAGGCCATCGGCGAGTTTTGCCCGGAAAAGGCGCGGCGACACCAGCGCCCGATCGACCCAGCCGAGCCGTTCCAGCGTCAGCTGGCGCAAGCTGCCGCGCAGCGAATCGCCCACCAGCAGCGCCCCGGTGAGGACGGCGGTGCCGACGACGACGCCGAGAAAGACGGCGACGTTGCCGCGCCAGTGGTAGACGAGATTGCGCAGGGCCAGGCGCGTCGGCGTCATGGCGTGCTCCCCTCGCCCAGCGCGCCGTCGTCCATGACCAGGGTGCGCGGAAACGTCTCGGCCAACTCCTTGCTGTGCGTCACGACGACGAGCACGGTCTGTTGTTCGCGATGCAGGTCGAGCAACAATTGACCGACCTCGCGGGCACGGGTGCGGTCGAGATTGCCGGTCGGCTCGTCGGCGAGCAACAGAACCGGCTTCCGCACCAGCGACCGGGCCACGGCGACGCGCTGTCGCTCGCCGCCGGACAACTCGGCCGGGCGATGGTCCAGCCGCGCGCCGAGTCCGACGCGCTCCAGCAGCTTGCGGGCGAACGCCTGGAATTCGGCCGGGTCGCCCTTGCTGACGAGTGTGGGGATGAGGACGTTCTCCAGCACCGAACATTGCGGCAGCAAGTGATGATCCTGAAAAACGAAGCCGATGTGCCGATTGCGATAGTCGGCAAGGTCGCGCTCGCCGAGAGCGAACGGATCGTTCCCATCGAGCCGTACGCTGCCGGAGGTCGGCCGGTCGAGGGTGCCGAGGATGTGCAGCAGGGTACTCTTGCCTGAACCGGAAGGCCCCATGACGGCGAGGGCGTCGCCGCGCTGCAACTCGAGACTGACGCCGCGCAGCACGGTCAAAGAGCCGGAGCGCGTGGGGTATTCCTTACCGAGGTTTTGGACCTGAAGGGACATTGGCGGGTTGCTCAATTGCGGCGGATAGGAGGCCGTTCGCGCGGGTGTCGGGTCGCAGAAAGCGCTTTTGGCGAAACGCGCTTTGAGCGTAACCTATTTGGGGCGCGGGGCTTCGGCAAGCGTTCGTGGAGTACCAGAAACATCAAGAGTACGGAGATTCAGGAGTTAGGTCACTGAAAGGTCACGAATGATGCCGTGCAAAAATGGGAGAAGGCGGGCCGAGTGACGCTCTTCCGGGTCCTGGCGGCAGGTAGGTGCGATGAGGCATGGGAGCGGGAGAGGAGGCCACGATTCGTCCATACCTCGCCCGCCGGGCGTGAAAGAATTACAGTCATAGGAATAAGCCCTCACAATTCTTGATCGGTGAAGACCGCTTCGGCATTCCCGGTTACAATATCCTCGCTCCCATTTTTTCAGGAGGTTCGCTCGATGTGCCGAGGCATTGCAATCAGCGTCTGGATACTGCTAGGGTCGGCCGGAGTCGCCGCCGAGCCGTCCGCGGAGCGCGGCAAGGAATATCTACTTGGCCGCAACTACAATCCGCCGGTGTTCAACCGGTCCGCCTACGACAACCTCTGGAAGCAGTGGGGGCTGAAGGACAAGCCCGCGCCGGAGGACTACGACCGTCTGGTGCGCGAGCGCTATGGCCTGCATCCCGCTCCGTATCCCAACGGCGTGCTGCCGATGGGCGTGCGCGACGGAGCGATGGCGTTCGGTTTCGGCAAAGGCATCAGCGATGATTGCATGGTCTGCCACGGCGGCTCCATCGCCGGGAAGAGCTACGTCGGCCTCGGCAACGCCAGCCTCGACTACCAGGCCTGGTACGAGGAGCTGTCCGCCGCGGACGGCAAACCGCGCAAGACGCCATTCGCTTTTTCGAACGTGCGCGGCACGAACGAGGCCGGCAGCATGGCCGTGTTCCTCATCGGCTTTCGTACGCCCGAGCTGGTGCTGCGCAGGCCGCGACTCGACCTCGATTTGCAAGACGACCTGTGCGAAGACGTGCCGGCCTGGTGGCTGCTCAAGAAGAAGAAGACCATGTATTACACCGGCGCCTCCGACGCCCGCTCGGTGCGCTCGATCATGCAGTTCATGATGACGCCGTTGAACCTGCCCGGCGACTTCACCCGCGCCGAGGAGGACTTCAAGGACATCCGCGCCTATATCCTGTCGCTGGAGCCGCCGAAGTATCCGCTGCCTATCGACCGGGAACTGGCGAAAGAGGGCGCGGCGCTCTTCGCGAAGACGTGCGCCCGCTGCCACGGCACCTACGGCGACAAGTGGACGTACCCCAACAAGATCGTGCCCATCGACGAAATCGGCACTGACCGCCGCCGCTACGACGGCATCTCGAAGAAGTTCGGCGACTACTACAACCAGAGCTGGTTCGCGGGCGATTACAAGGTGACGGAAACGGCGGGCTACCAGGCGCCGCCGCTCGACGGCGTCTGGGCGACGGCGCCTTATTTCCACAACGGCTCGGCGCCGACGGTTTATCACGTCCTCAACTCGAAGGCCCGGCCCAAGTTCTTCACGCGCTCCTACCGCACCGACCTCGACGTCTACGACGTCGAGAAGCTGGGTTGGAAAGTTGACGTGCTGCCGGGACCGGCGGATGCGGCGAAGCTGGCGCCGGTGGAGTTTCGCAAGGTGTACGACACGACGAAGAGTGGACGCGGCAACGGCGGCCACACCTTCGGCGATCGCCTGAGCGACCAAGAACGGATGGCGGTGATCGAGTATCTGAAAACGCTGTGATTGAGCACGCAGCGCGAGCAAGTGCCGGCACTTGCTCGCGCTGCGTGCTCAGAGGAAATGCAATGCCCCTCGACAATTCTCGCGCCG
>JBBQPD010000063.1:0-13070 GCA_038331535.1 Gemmatales bacterium
GCGCGCGGCGACATGCGCATCCACTCTCATTTCTGGTGTAAGGACGAAGTCCCGCAACTGATCGGTGGCGAAAAAATCCTCATGGTCGAGGTCTCTCAAAACCGCTTGAAGAAAGCACGCCTCGGATCGACCGATCTCAACGCCTTCTCCTCCGACCAGGCGAATAGCCGATTCGCGCCGGATTCGTATCCGGGCGCGCTCGGCGTGATTTCCCTGGGACACAGCGTGACTTTTAGCAATGTCCGGTTCATCGCGCATTCCAACAAATGAAGCGCCCGCGCGGCGAATGCGTGGATCAAGGACAACCTGAGTCCGGTTTTTCAAACGGGACTCCGAACTTTTCCCCCGAACGGAGCTAGTATGGCCAACCAGCCGAAAAGCCTTCTCAGCAGCTTCACCTTCACGCCCGATGTGGATGAACTCGTCGCCACGGACGCGCAAGGAAAGATCGAAGTGCGCGTGACAGACAACGCGGGCAACACACGTTATACCGCCACCATCACCAACGTCGTCAGTCTCTCTGGCCCACCCCCAGCTCCCGTGGATCTCCCCCGACAGGGTTCGACCAACATCTTCTCCGGGCAGGTGCCGGCCGGCCTGGTTCCCAACACGCCTCCGCCGCCGAACAACCCAAACAAAAAGGTCACGGTACAGTCCTTTCAAGGAACGGTTCCTGGCGATGCCGACGAACACGCTGTCCGAGTGTGGAGCGGCGGCTCAGCGTCCGGGTCCATGCTGGCCGGGGCGGCCATTCAATGTCACTTTTGTGGAACCGATCAGCCCGTTCCCGTCGCCTTGCAGCTGTGTCTGGACTCGCCCGTGACGCCCGGAACCTGGGCTGGCTGCGCTCAGCTCAACCAGCCCACCCTGCTTCTGCACGCGGAAGATCCCGGCCACCTGTGTTGTTGGTTTAGTCAGCCCTTCGACGCCTACGAGGCCGGCCCCACCCTCTGGCAGCTCCAGAAACAGGATCCCCACACCTGGGAGCTGCTGTTGCGGCGCGGGCATTCGGACCTGGTCACGTACCGGTACAAGACGGCGCGCGCGCAGGATTGTTCCTTTCCGATCGCGCTGAACCTTGTGGGAGAGGGTAGCGGCGACTGCCAAAACTGGCCCCGAACGGTCACGATCGAGCCCGCACCGTGAACGCGCCATGATCCCGCTGCCCGTTTGCCGTTGGCGTACCGTGCCGAGTGAGGACCGCCTGGTCTGTCACTCGGCTCGCTTCCTTGGAACACCGAAGCGCGTCAGC
Source organism: Gemmatales bacterium (assembly GCA_038331535.1). Lineage (GTDB taxonomy): Bacteria > Planctomycetota > Planctomycetia > Gemmatales > Gemmataceae > JBBQPD01. The sequence continues at coordinate 1,253 of JBBQPD010000063.1, forward strand.
GCCGATTTTTGCCGCACGTGCTACTACGTCGATCACGTCCCGCTGCCGCCTCTGCCGCATGCGCTGCCCGGCGTTCATCTCGGCAAGCTGTCGGAGGCGAGCAGGAAACCCTGCGCGAACAACGACAGTAGCCGTCCTTCGCTTTTCGACTGCCCACTGCATGGCCGCTGCGTTCCGGGGGAGGTGCGAACCGAAGGGACGGACGCTCCTGCGCACGCTGTCCGGAGTTCGATCCTGGTTCAGAGATCCTCAGGGCAACGCCCTGGGCTGAGGGATCTCAGCCTTTCAGGCTGAAGATTCGCACTCACCCCGCCTTACGATCGAGGCGTTCCCGCAGGGCCGTGAGTTGTTGTCGGCGCTCGGCTTCCGGAGCGAACGGGTCGAACACCGCCGCGCCGCCGAGCAGGAATTGAACGACTTCGAAGGCGCGTCGACGCATTTCCACGTCGCGCCGCTCCATCGCCTCCAGTAAGACGGGGAGCACACTCATCCCGCGCTGCACCAACTCCCTGGCCGCGTTCTCGAACTCGTTCGTCCGCAGCTGGTCGATCAGCCGATGTACCTTTTCCTGCTCCACGATGAGGGTGATCGCTTCCCCCGCTGGTTTCTCGACGGACCGCATCAGGCCGGGGCCGATGCGCTCGTCGCTGAAGCCGCTGCCCAGGTAGTCCGCGATGGCGATCGGATCGCGAATGATCTGCTGCGGAGTGCCGTGCGTCCGCACCTTGCCGCCCTTGATGAGATAACTGCGATCCGTAATGGTCAAGACTTCGCGCACCTGGTGATCGGTAATCAGGATGCCGATGCCCTGGTCGCGCAGCTTGCGGACGATGTCCTTGATGTCGGCGATGGTGAGCGGATCAATACCGGTGAACGGTTCGTCCAGCAGAATGAGCAGCGGATCGCAGACGAGGCAGCGGGCGATCTCCAAGCGACGTTTTTCGCCGCCGGACAGCCGGGCCGCATTGTTCTTGCGAAGCTCCGACAGGCCGAATTTGTCGAGCACCTCGTCGGTCTTCTGGTAACGCTCCGCCTTGGTGAGCTTACGGCCGAGGCTGCGATACACGGGCATCACTTCGAGGATCGCGAGGATGTTCTGTTCGACCGTCAGCTTGCGAAAAACGCTGGTTTCCTGCGACAGATAGCCCATGCCGAGGCGGGCACGCTGATACATGGGCAGGCAGGTGACGTCCTTGCCGGTGAACTGGACGGTGCCTTCGTTGGGCGTGACCTGGCCGGTGGTCGTGCGGAAGCTGGTGGTCTTGCCGGCGCCGTTGGAGCCGAGCAACCCCACGATCTCGCCGGCGTCCACCTCGAAATCGACGCCATCAACCACTTTGCGTCTGCCGTAGTACTTCACCAGCCCGCGCGCTTCCAGGATGGCCATGCCCGCTCCTCCTCGTGCCGAGACGATACCGCACCCTGGCTATACTCCAGAGCGGGTCCGCGGGGCAAGGCAGGAATCCCATATAGCCCCCGGCTTGCCGGGGGCGGCAACTCACGAGCCGCGACCCACGAGCCGCGACCCACGAGCCGCGACCCACGAGCCGCGACCCACGAGCCGCGACCCACGAGCCGCGACCCACGAGCCGCGACCCACGAGCCGCGACCCACGAGCCGCGACCGTCAGGGAGCGTTGAGGCTAAGCGCTCCCTGCCGGTCGCGGCTCGTGAATCTTAATGCTTGCGCAGGTCAAGGCAGCGCACGTTTTCCTCGTCGCGCAGCAATAATCGGCCCTCGGCGAGCACCGGCATCGTCCAGCAACGCCGGCCCATGACACGAGCCGCCTCGGAAATAATCGGCGGCTCCTCGGGCGTCGCTTTCATCAGCGCCAGTTTGCCGTCCTCACCCAGAACGAGCAAATTTCCGTTGACGGCCAGCAGCGTACCCTTCTTGAAACCGCTCTTCTTCCACTTCTCCTTGCCGGTTCGCAGGCTCAGGCAAACCAGGTTCGTCTCGTTGAAACCGTAGACGTGATCGCCGACGCGGATCGGACTGCCGAAGTGACTGCACAGACTGTTGCTCTCGAAGACGCGCTGCGCGGCAAACCCGTCGTTCTTGTGTACCAGCGCGACGAGAGCGCACCCTTTGCCGTAGCCCGAGGAGATGAACGCGAAGTGCTGCTCCTTGCCGTCGATCTTCGCTCGAAACGGGATCGGCGTCGCGGCATTGACGCCGTGCTGAGTCGCCCAGGGAAAACGCCAGCGTAAGATGCCGTCCGTCGCCGTCACGCCGACAAGGCTGTCGCCGGTGAAAAAGATGATTTGCCGTTCGCCGTCGATGGTGATGGCCACCGGCGAGCTGTAACCGGCGGGATTGTCCTGACTTCTCCACTTCTCCGCGCCGCTGATGCGGTCGAACGCCACCAGCGATTTTCCGCCCGAACCGCCGGGGTTGGTGTAACCGAGATCGCCGTCCACGAGCGGCGAGAAGGTCGTGCCCCAGCGCAGATTGCTGGCGCCGTAGTCTTTTAACAGGTCCTTCTCCCAAAGCAGATCGCCCGAATCCGCCTTGCGGCACTGGAAATGACCGGCCGCGCCGACGCTGTAAAGCAAGCCCTCGTGAAGAGTCGGTGTCGAGCGTGGGCCGGCGCCATAGCCGCCGAGCGTATCGCCGTTCGCCACGCCGGAGGGAGAACTCTTTCGCCAAACCTCCGAACCGTCCTCGATATTCCAGCAGACAATCGCTTCGTCGGTGCCGTCGCGGAGCATCGTATAGGCACGCCCCGCGGCAACAGCGAACGACGAATAGCCCTGATAGGACGAGACGTCTTTCTCCCAAATCACCTTGGGATCGCCGGCGGTCCACTCGATCAGAAGATCGCGCGATACGGTGACGCCGTCGCGGCGCACGCCGCGCCACTGCGGCCACTCCTCGTCCGTGGCTGCGGCCGGTTCTTCGACGATTTCGGCGGTTTGCAGCGCTGCGAGCAATTGCGGATCGGCATCAAAGCGCGAGCGCGTCGCTTGCCAAATGCACAAGGAGAACACGGCGAAACTCGCGAACAGCGTGAGGCTCACCCAAAGCAGAACCTGCCCGCGGCGCGGCCTTGAACTCACACACGGCATACAACCACCTCCATGAACTTCATCAACGATTCCTTCCCATCGTAGACGACCGCGGATGATTGAACAACGCATCCTCGTCCCAGGAGACCGGCCATGACTGCCCCCTCCTCTCCGTCTCCCGGCCGGCGCTTGCGCAACGCCTGGACTGCCGCGCCGATTCAGCTGCCGGGCGTCTTCAACGCCCTCGTCGCCCGCATGGCCGAGCGCCTCGGTTTTTCGGCCATTTACCTCTCCGGCGCCGCTCTGTCGGCGTCGTCGGCACTTCCCGACGTCGGCTTGCTGTCGCTCACCGAGTTCGTGGAGCACGCCCGCACTCTGACAAGGGCCACAACGCTGCCGCTCCTCTGCGACGCCGACACCGGTTTCGGCGAGGCGCTGAACGTCGAGCGCACCGTGCGGCTCTTCGAGGAGGCTGGCGCGGCGGGCATTCACCTGGAAGATCAGGTCATGCCGAAGCGCTGCGGCCACCTGTCGGGCAAGCAGCTCATCAGCGCCGAAGAAATGGCCGCCAAGGTCCGCGCCGCCGTCGCCGCTCGACGCGATGCGGACTTCGTCATCATGGCCCGCACGGACGCGCGCGGCGTGCATGGGCTGGAGGATGCCGTCTATCGCGCCAAACTCTACCTCGCGGCGGGGGCGGATGCGATCTTTCCCGAAGCGCTGGAGAACGCCGACGAGTTCGCGGCGTTCGCGCGAAACGTAAACATGGGCCGGGCGACGCCGGCGCCGCTGCTGGCCAACATGACGGAGTTTGGCCGCAGCGCGTTGCTTGACTTCGCCGATCTGGCACAAATGGGATATCGAATGGTGCTGTATCCGGTCACGACCTTGCGCGCGGCCATGAAGGCGGTGCAGGATACGCTGACCGAGGTGTTGGCGAAGGGACATCAGCGCGACCGCGTGCCGCAGATGCTGACGCGGGCGGAGTTGTACGAACTGCTGGATTACGAGGGTTATGAGGCGCGAGATCGGACGTATTTTGGTTGAGACGAACGAGCCGCGACCGTCAGGGAGCGCGGGCAACGCTCCCTGACGGTCGCGGCTCGTGTGTCTACGTTTCGCGCGAAACACAAGCAAATCCCGCGTCCTTACTACTCCTTGCGACTCGGCGCCGGATAGAGCTTCCGCGTCTCCGCGAGCACCGTGGCGAAATCCTCCGGCACCGCCTCGAAGCCGCTCAACCGCGACAGTGTCAAGAGCAATTCGCCTTTCTCCTTGCGCGCGGCGCTGAGGAGACCGTCCTTGAACTTGCGCCGCGTGGTTTCGTCCAGGGTCGAGCCGTAGTACGCCACTACTATCGGCGGGAACGGGTGCGAGTGTGCGACTTCTTTCAATTTGTTGAATCGTCCCGGTTTTCGCCGTTTGTACGCTTCGAGCGCCGACTGATCGATGACGGCGGCCTGCACTTTGCCGTCCACCACGTCGTCCAGCGCGTCCTCAATCTCGTCCGGCGTGGTAATCTTCGAGAAGAAGGCGTCGGCTTTCTTGCCGTCTCCCCCACTCTGTTGATCCACGAACAACCGCACGAAGGATCGGCTCGCCGCGGGCACGGCAAGGTTCTGTCCGCGCAGACCGGCGAAGTCGGCGGCCGGGTTGTCGCGATGGGCCATCACGGAGACGACGGAGAGACGTTGGCCGTTGACGCCGAGGGCCAGCGCCTTCAGCTCGGGGTGTTTCGCTTGGGCCCAGGCGAATTCGTGTCCCTGAAAGACGCCGATGTGCAGCTGGGCCTTCGCGAGTTTGTCTGCGAGTTCTTGCCAGCTAACCTGGCCGAGGATTTCATTCTCCAAGCCCGTCTCATCCTTGATGAACTGACGCAGCGTCTCGGCGCCGGCTTTCTCCTTGGCGCTGTCCGCTTTGCCGCTCAGCGTGCCGGTGGAAGCGATGCGCAGGACGCCGATTTTCGCCTGCCGACCGTCGGCACTCGCGCCCGACATGGCCAGGAGCGCCGCCAGGGCGGAGGCAACAAGGATCGATCGAATGGGACCGAGGAAACGGCGTGCGATCATGTTCGTTACTCCAGTCCGGTGTTGGTCTCGCGACCGGGACTCTCGTAACAACCTATGGCGAATGGGGTGCCGAAGCTGCTACCGCGCCGGTCATTTTCGCGGCGCGGCCGCCGAATCTCCAGCAAAACCGTTAAAGGCGTTATGGTGGCCGCGTCAGCCGCTGCCGGCGGTAGCGACCTCCTCTTCCGCATCTTCATCCATTTTTTCGCGCGGCAGCGGCGGCGCCAGCAGGCGGTACACCACCGGCACCAGGAACAGCGTCAAGGCCGTCGAGCTGAACAGGCCCCAAACGATCACCGTCGCCAGCGGTCGCTGTACGTCGGAGCCGAGGCCGGTCGCCATCGACGCCGGCAGCAGGCCCAGCATCGCGACGAGCGACGCCATCAGGATCGGCCGCAACAGCTCGCGCGCCCCGCGCACAATCGCCATGTCGATGTTGTGGCCCTGCTCGCGCAAGGTCGTGATTCGCTGCACCAGCAGCACGCCATTCATGATGGACACGCCGAACAGGGCCGCGAAGCCGACGCCGACCGACACGTTGACGTTCATGCCGCGCAGACAGATGGCCACGCCGCCGCCGACGAAGGCGAACGGCAGCGCGATCATCACGACCAGTGCCCCCCGCAGACTCCCCAGCGTCACTACCAGCAGGGCCAGGATGAGGCCGACCGTCACCGGGCCGACCAGGGCGAAGTGATCGCGCGCGCGGGCCAGGTTCTCGAACATGCCGATCCAGCCGGCGCGGTAGCCGTCCGGTATCTCCACCTCTTCTCCGAAACGGCGCTGTGCCTCGGCGACAAAACTGCCCTGGTCGCGGCCCACGATGTCACAGCGAACCGTGACGCGGCGGCGCCCGCCTTCGCGCGCGACCAGTGTCTCGCCGTCCTGTACGCTCACGGTCGCGATCTGGCCGAGCGGCACCGGCACGCCGTCGCTGGTGAACACCGGCAGCCGGGCTACTGCCTCCGGCGACCGCAGCGCGCCGCGGTCAAACTTCACCTGGATGTCGAAGGAGCGCTCGCCTTCGTAAAGAACGCTGACCGGGTCGCCGCCCAGCGCGGTGTTAATCAGCAGGTTCACATCTTCGATGCGCACATTGTGGCGGGCACACAGGGCACGATCGGGCACGATGAGCAACTGCGGCTGAGGTCCCTCCTGCTCGACGGCCACGTCCTCGGCGCCGCGTACCGCGCGCAGGACGCGCAGCGTCTTCTCCGCCAGCGCATGCAGCTTCGCCGGATCGGGGCCGGAAATCTCCACCGCCAGGTTCGCCGAGGTGCCGTTCGTCTCCTCAACGACATTGTCGATGATCGGTTGCGTGAAATTGAAGCGCACGGTCGGGAACTCGCTGCGCAGCCGCTTACCCAGAGCCGCGATCAGCTCGTGCTTGGTGCGGAACTGGACCCAGTGCTCGCGCGGCTTGGGGCCGATCATCATTTCCAGCCGGCTGGGCGGGAAGGGATCGAGGCCGCTGTCGGCCCGGCCTGTCTGCGTCGTCGCGAACTCGATGTCTTCAAATTCACGCGAAATCTCGCGGATGCGGTCGGCGAACGCCGCCGTCTGTTGCAGCGACGTGCCCTCGGGGAAGTTCACCCGCACCCAGAGGACACCCTCGTCCATGTAGGGGAGGAACTCCGTGCCCATGCGCGGCAGCAGCCAAGCGACGACGGCGCCTAGCGCCCCGAACACCGCTATCGCCGTGAGCCAGCGCAACCGCACCAGTCGGGCCACCAGCCAGCCGTAGGCGGGAATGGTGATGCGCAGGAGAGGATTTTGCCACTCGCGGGCGCCGCGCGGGAAGAGGAATACCGCCAGCACCGGCACCGCCACCAGCGCGAACAGCAGGCAGCCAATCAGTGCGAACACGATGGTCAGCGCCATCGGGCGGAAGAGCAGTCCTTCGATCCGCACCAGGGTCAGCAATGGCAAATGGACGGCGATAATCATCAGCACCGAGAAGAAGACGGGCCGCTGCACCTCCAGCGCCGCGCCGAGGATCGTCTGCCGCACTTGTCGCCGCGCCGCCGGGCGCGGCAGTCGGCCGAGCTTGTGCGCGATATGTTCCGCGACAATGACCGCTCCATCGACGATGATGCCAAAGTCGATAGCGCCGATGGAAAGCAGGCCGAGCGGGATGTTGGTGAAGTACATCAAAGTCAGGGCGAAGAGCAGCGAAAACGGGATGGTCAGGGCGACGAGAGCAGCAAGGCGCGCACTGCCCAGAAAGAAGAGCAACACGAGGACGACCAGGCCGATGCCCAGGCCGACACTGTGCGCGACCGTGTGAAACGTCGCCGAGATCAGCTGGGCACGGTCGTAAAAGGTCTCCAGCACCACGCCTTCCGGTAAGCCGCCGTTGTTCAACTCGTCGATGGCGACCTTAAGCTTCTCCAGCACGTTCGACGGATTCTCGCCCTTGCGGATGGTGACGACGCCCTCGATGGTATGCGGCCGATCGTCCTTCCCGAAGAGGCCCGTCGGCAGCTTCGGTCGCGCGTCCACCTCGGCGATCATGCCCAGGTAGACCGGCGTGCCGCCGACCGATTTGACAAAGATGCGCTCGATCTCGCTCTTCCCCTGCACCGCGCCGCGGCCGCGCACGACGAAGGACATGCTGCCGCGCCGCACCACGCTGCCGCCGGACGAGGCGTTGTTCTTCTGGATGGCGTCCACCACGTCGGAGAGCGTGAGAGAGTAGCGAATCAGCTCTTGCGGCCGGAGCACGACGCTGTAGGCCTTGGGATCGCCGCCAAAGTTGGACACGTCGCCGACGCCGGGGACGCGGAGCAAGCGCGGGGTGATAACCCAGTCGTGCAGAGTGCGCAGCTCCATCAGGCTCTGCGTGCCGTCGCCGCGCACTTCGTAGCGCAGGACTTCGCCCGCCGAGGAGATGAGCGGGGCGAGGCCGGCCGACGCTTCCTTTGGCAAGCCGGATTGCTGCACCAGCTGCTGCAAGCGCTCCTCGACGCGCTGCCGGGCCTTCTCCGGATCGGTCCCGTCTTCAAACGACAACTGCACGACCGACAGGCCGAAGATCGTCCGCGAACGGATCGTCTCCGTCTGCGGGACGTTGCTCATCGTCAGTTCGACGGGGATCGTGACCTGGCGCTCGACCTCTTCGGGGGCGCGGCCGGGATAGGCGGTGATGATGGTGACGGAGACGCCGGAGATATCGGGATAGGCTTCGATCTTGGAGCGCCGAAACGACCAGACGCCGGCCGCGACGATGGCAATCGACGCGGCCACGATGAGCAGCCGGTAGTGATAGACCTGTCGAAGAAGGTTATTCATACACGAACGGCCCGGCGTGGGGAACTACGGATCGCAGCGCGTGTCAGGGCCGCGGCTGCTCGCCGACCTCGGCTGGGGCGCTGTTCAAGGCGCGATCGACGGCCGGCTTGAGCAAGATGGCTCCGGCTGCCACGACGCGGTCGCCCTGGTCCACGCCGGTAATGACGACGCGGGCACGCTGCTCGTCGTTGGGATCGGCGCCGGGAGAGGTCAGCGTCTCGCCGGCCTGCACGGCGCAGACGCGAAACAGAAGCGGCGCGTTTTCCTCCATCGGCTGGGAGGCGACCAGGACATAATCGCGTTTGCCGAGGTGTAGCACCGCATCGGCCGGCACGGTCAGCACGTCGCGCGGCTCGGTGCCGAGACCGATCTCCGCGAACATGCCCGGTAACAGCCGACCGCTGCGGTCGTGCAGTTCGACCGTCACCCGCAGCGTGCGCCGCTCGCGCGACACCGAAGGGCCGATACGGCCGACTTTCGCGGGATAGGGCACGCCGGGGAAGCTGTAGAACACCGCCTCGCATGGCTGGCCTTCCTTCACCAGCGGGATCTTCGCTTCCGGCACGTCCGCGACGACCAGTACCAGGCCGTCCTTGCCGCGTGCCACCGCCTCGGCGTCAATACCCTGCTGGAACAGCGTCCGTTCTAACAGCCCGCGATTCAGCTTGGCGGCTCGCACGGCGTTCTCGGCTTCGTATTCGTCCTTGCTCGCCTGAATCTCCGCCTTTTTCTCGTCGGCGCGCGCCTGCTCAAGGTCACGCCGGGCCTCGGTGCCGATGCCGACGAGCTTTTCCCAGCGCGTCACATCCGCGCGCACCTTGGCGAGGATGGCCTTGTTCAGATCCTTGATGCGGTCGCGCTGACCCTCGGCGAAGGCCAGGTCGCGGGTTTTGTTCACCCAGTCGCCGTAGGCGGAACCAATCTCTGGGGTGGCGAAGTCCCAGCGGCTCTCGGCCTCGTCCTTCCCCGGCGCGAGGCGCGTGATGACGGAACCGGTGACGGTGAGGATGGGAGCGGAGATGTTTTCACTTACGACGGGAGCGAGAACGAGCTTCTTCGCCAGAGGCGTTTCGGGCGTCACCGCGATGAGACTCGGCCCCAACGCGCGGACCACGTCTTCACGCGGCGGCGTCGCTGCCGGTGGCGGTGGATCGAAGAAGGTGCGCAAGGAATCGCGGTGCTGGTATCCGACCAGCCCGGCGGCGACTCCGGCAGCGAGCAGTAGGGTCAGGAGGCCGCGCCGAATCCAAACGGGGAGAGAATCATTCGGAGGCACGGCCGCTGAATACGGCGTGGGATTCATACCAACTACTATACACAGGTCCGCGGCAAAGGTGGCGGCATAAACCGCATTTTCATTCCATCCTCTTCACATTACGCACTCTCCGCCCCGAATGTTCACTGCAATTGCTATTTTGGTTTCTCGGCAGAGCCGTCGCGCACGGCGCGCAAACCGACAGCTGCATTCAACCGGTTGAGCGTTCGCCATAGCTCCGCCTGCCCGGAAGCTACGGCGCGCTGGCGATCCCGGTAGGCGCGCTGGGCGTCCAGCACTTCCAGCAAGCGCCGGCCGCCGAGCTTGTAGGATTCCTCGATTCGGTCGCGTACCGATTGCGCCGACTTTATCGTCGCCGGATCGTCCTCGCGCGCGATGGTCAAAGCGGTCTGGTAAGCGTCGAGTGCCTGTTCCACCTCCGCATGGATGTCGGCGCGGTCGGCGGCCAGGGTCAGCCGATTCTGGTTCATTGTCGCGACGGCCTTGGCGATGTTGCCCTGGTTGCGGTCGGTGATCGGCAGCGTCGTGGTCAGGCCGATGTCGAACAGCGAGGCATCGCGGAAGCCGGTAATCGAAGACTGGATCTGGCGCGAGTAGCCGGGCTGAATGCTCACCTGCGGATACGCCTTGCGCTGTTCGCGGTTCAGCGCCGCTGCTGCCTGTTCGATCGAGAGGCGGTCCGAGATCAAGTCGGGACGATTCGCCTCGGCGAGGGCCAGCGCGTCGGCCAGTGCCGGCGCGGGGTAGACGGCAGTCACGGCGAGAGTACCCTGCACCTCAAAATCGGGTTCGGCGGCGGAGCGTCCCAGCAGCGGCCGCAGGCGCATCTTGGCGGCCACGACCGCCGAGTCGCGACGCCGCGCTTCGCGCTGGGCGTCCAGCACCGCGAGGTGGGCACGATCGACTTCAACCGCCCCGACGCCGCCGAGCCCGACCTGTTTCTTGGTGATTTCTTCGATCTCTTTCAGGGCTTTCAAATCCTCCTCGGCCAGGCGCAGCAACTCGCGGGCTTCCAGCACATCGTAGCAGGCACTGACGGTGTCGGAGACGCGCTGGCGCACGAGATTGGCGAGGTCGGCGGCGCTGACGTCCACGTTGAGCTTTGCCGCCGCGATGGCCGCGGTACGCTTGCCGAAGAGCAGCCAGTCTACCGGAATGGTCACCAGCACATCGAACTGCGGCGGCCCGGCCTGGTTGTTGATATCGACGTTCTGGAGCGGAATGAGCTGGTAGTCCGTGAAGAGCTGCGAATTGGGGATGATCGACTCGGTCATCAGATCGGCGCGGGCCAGATGAATCTTCTCGGCGCCGACGAGGACGCGCAGATTGGCCGTGATGCACTCGCGGATGGCATCGGGCAACGTGAGAACGCGCGGCCGCTCGGAGACGGGACCGGGGGCGCAGTAGTTGTTCGCCGGCGGCAGCGGTACTCCGACTTCATCACCGAGAAACGCCGGCGGCACGTCCGGCTGATAATCCGTGACGACGCAGCCGGCCGCGCCGAGCGCGAGGCCCGTAAGCCAGCGCGACACGCAACGCAGCCGCCGTGAGAGCCAGACCGCGGAGTCCGCCATCGCAACGCTCCTGTCCGGCCGGGCCGGACGTGCTCAAAACCGATTTCGTGGAGCGCAGGGAGATAGCGAACCCGGCGAACGGAATCAAGTGCAAGCTTGTTTAGCCGCAGTTTCAAAAGCGAGCGAGCCTCCCGCGTCAGCGGGGGGAGTGCGTCGGTACGGCTTCCTCCCCCCGCTGACGCGAGAGGCTCGCTCGGGTTTGAAACTGCGTTTAATCGACGGAGTGATTCTTCTCACGGCTTGATCTGATAGGCGCGAATCTCCGGCCCCTCTTTGCCCCCTTGCCGAGGCACCGCCAGGTAGATGCGGTCCTTCTCAGGAGCGAAGAAAGAAGTTTTGGCTCCCTTGACGGTGGCCATCTTCTCCGCCACTTCGTAGCGGTCGGCGTCGATCTGTTTGATGATGACCAGGAAGCCTTCTCCGCAGGTGGCGTACAGCCGCTTGCGTTTGGCGTCGAAAACGAGGTCGTCGATGTCGCCGGGGATGGGAATGCTGGTTAGCTCCTTGCCGGTTTCGGTGTCCATGACGACGACCATCGGTTCCTTGCGGCAGCCGAGGAACAGGCGATGGTTGGCCTCGTCGATGGCCAGCGGGTGAGCG
>JBBQPD010000064.1:0-13056 GCA_038331535.1 Gemmatales bacterium
TCTCCGGCAGCTTTACGGTACAGCGAAACTTCCCGTCTTTTGGCTGCGCTTCGTAGGTCGCCAGCACGGTCGTGTTGGCTCGCTCATGATTGGCCAGCATGACCTTGCGCGCCTCGGCGCCATCTGCGGGCAGCGGTTCGAGCTTGTCCGATTTGGAGCCGGTCGGCCGTTCCAGTGTGAGCTTCACGGCGGTGCGGACGAACTCGGCCGGCAGCGTGCCGGTCACCTCGACCTCCTTGCCGGCCTCAGCGACATCCTTGCTCGCCAGGCGGATGGTAGGAGAGCACACCGGCAGACGCAGGGCGGGATCGCCCAGCAACATCCACATCTCCAGGTGTTCCTGCTGTTGCACGTCGAGCGGCACCTTTCCCCGGCTGCCGTCCGCCTGGTCGTAGAGCCAAAAGGTGAGCGGGTCCATCTTCCCTTTCGATAGCCCAGCCTGGACCGCGAGCCAGTAATCGGCCAGCCGCTCCGGCGGTTCCGCGCGGCCCAGGCAGTCCAGCAGCCCATCGGTGGCAAGCTGCCCCAGCGCGCCGTAGCTCTCGCCGTGAGCGCCGATGACGGCGACCGGACCGCCGGGGTTGCGCATCGCCGACAAACCGTAGCCCTCGCCGTCGGCTTTCAACTGGCAGCCGAAGCAGCCGCAGGAGAAGAAAACGCCGGGGCCGTGCGCTATCTTGAGATCGGCCCAGTCCGCGCGGTTGAGAAAGCGCGCGTTGTCCGACCAGAAGCCGCCGGCGCTCGAGTGGCCCAGGTAGAGCGTGAAGAGCTGGCCCTCCTGGAGATAGCGCAGCGAGACCTCCCGGAGACTGTCGTCGGGGACGCAGAAGGGCGACGCCGCGGCGTGGATCACGCACCGGCCCGTCCACAGCGGGTGAACGCGGTCGAAGCGCGTTCCCGCGATCGACTGGATGAACGATTCCGCGAATTTCTTTTCGATGGGCGTGAATCCGCCGGGGTTGCCGACCAGCAGCGTGAGCCGATTCCGCCAGGCGGCGGGCGCGCGGTCGCGCTCGAAGGTGATTGTTTTCTGCACCATCTGCCGCACGTCCTCTTCCGAGCGTGCTGGAAAGCGGCCGACCGCGACCGTGGGCGCCGGCTCTTCGCCCCGGCAGCCGTAACCGTTGTCGCTCGGCTCCCCTTTCATGCGGCCGACCTTTCCCTTCAGAGTCGGCACGACGACCTTCTCCGCGAGTGCCGAGTCGGCCGCCCGCACCGCGCCGACCAGCAGGACGTAACTCGGCCCCTTCGTCTGCTTGTACAGCTTTTGCAAGTGCTCCTTCAGGTCCGCAGCGTCGCCGTCGCGGACCTGTTTGGCGCTGAGGACGTCCGTGGTCGTCACGACGATCACGCGCATCCCTTCGGCCCGACGGTGTTCGCAGAGCGGCGTCAGCGCTTCGCGGTACGCCGGCGCCGTCACGACGATCCATTGCGGCGCCTCCGCGTCGGCGGCCTCGGCGCGGCCGGTCCAGGCCAGTAGAATGAGTAGTAGCGCGATGGGTCGAGACATGGCGAGTCCTCCTTCTGAAACCTTCGGCAGCCTGCTTGGCGATGGGAATATTACTACTGCGCACTGCTCAGGCAGCGTATTACCCCGGCACGAAAGAACCGCACACCAGCCTGAAGCGCCAGCGAAGGAGCGGCGTAACGGACGGAACCCTTCGCTGGCGCTTCAGGCTGGTGTGAGACTATCTTCTATGCCGGGGTAATATCTCTCTCTTACCTAAACGGAGTTTGGGAACGAGCGAGTTGGGCTCATCGCGAAGCAGCCCGTAATCCAATGACAACGCGCCCCTTTCGAGGAGCAGACCCGACACCCCCGGAAACCAGACGGCACACCGATTGCTCTTTTATCTCTCCATCCTCAGCGCCTCACGCCTTATGCCTCGGTGCCGATCATCTGATTCCTCGTCGATCGGCCGTAGCGGAGTCCGAATCATGCGTTCAACGAACCTCTCCTTCCTGGCAGTCGTATTGCTGGCGATACCCGCGCGCGGCGCGGACCTGGACCGCGAACCGATCCTGTACAGCTCGGCGCCGGATGACAACGCCGTGTCGCGGTTGCAGAAGCGCCTCAACTCCGGCGAAACGAAACTCACCTACGAGGAAAATTTCGGCTACCTGCGCTCGCTGCTGCGCGAGCTGCGCGTGTCGGAGTCATCGCAGGTGCTGGTATTCTCCAAGACGAGTCTGCAACGCAACCGTATCGGCCCGAAGACGCCGCGGGCGCTCTATTTCAATGACGAGACGTACATCGGCTTTTGCCAACAGGGGACGGTGCTTGAGGTCGCGGCCGTCGATCCGAAACTCGGTGAAGTGTTCTACTCGTTCGACCAGGAACGAGTTGAGAAACCACGCTTCGTGCGCCAGAACGATGCCTGTCTGATCTGCCACGCCTCGTCGCAGAACCAGGGATTGCCGGGTAATCTGGTCCGCTCGGTCCTACCGGACGCGGATGGCTTTCCGATCCTGTCGGCGGGGACGTATCGCATTGACCAGACCAGCCCCCTGAAGCGCCGCTGGGGCGGGTGGTACGTCACCGGTGAAAGCGGCGGGCAGACGCACCTCGGCAACCTGATCGTGCGCGAGAAACGACCGCCGGCACTGGAGGAGATCGACAACAAGGCTGGCGCCAACGTCGGCGACCTCAGTAAGTTGATCAAAACGGCTCCTTATCTGACGCCGCACAGCGACATCGTCGCGTTGATGGTGCTCGAACATCAGGCGGAGATGCACAACCTGATCACGCGCGCCAACTTCCAGACGCGGCTGGCCCTGTACGAGGAGGCGGAGATCAACAAAGCGCTCGACCGGCCCGCTGATTACCGTTCGGAGACGACGGTGAGCCGTATTCGTAGCGCCGGCGAACCGCTCGTGAAGTACCTCCTGTTCAGCGGCGAGGCGGCGCTGACGGACCGGATTCAGGGCGCGTCCGGTTTCGCGGAGGAGTTCGTCAAGCGCGGCCCGCGCGATAGCAAAAACCGGTCGTTGCGCGATTTCGATCTGCGGCGGCGTCTGTTCGCGTACCCGTGCAGTTACTTGATCTATTCTCCGGAATTCGACGCCCTGCCGGGGTTGATGAAGGAGTACGTTTACCGCCGGCTTCATGAGGTGCTGACCGGCAGGGATGCGAGCCAGGATTTCGCACATCTGAACGACGCGGACCGCACGGCGATCTATGAAATCCTGATGGCGACGAAGCCCAACTTGCCGGCGAATTGGAAGATTTCAGCGACGAAATACAACTCTCCATGAAGGTTTTATTGGAGGCTGTCATGGGTTTTCGAGCCGTCTTCATCGCGATCGTCCTGGCGACGGGATTGATCGTCGCGGCTTTCGTGGTCAACTCGTACCGGCCCCGTGCCGTCACGGACAAGGCCAGTGCCGCCCTCGTTCGCGCCTCGGGCAAGTGTGCCGAGTGCCACGCCGAGTTGCACTACTCCGTCGTCCACGAGTATTCGCTGAGCGTCCACAACGAGAAGAAGGTCAACTGCCTGGAGTGCCACCAGCCGGCCGACAACCAGGAGAGCAAGGACCATCACGGCTTCGTCATCGCCACGCGGCTCACGGCGGGCAACTGCCGTTCCTGCCACGAGCCGATCTACCAGCAGTTCCTGCGCAGCCGTCACGCCGCGCCCTCGTGGGCGGCGGTTTACGGTGATAAGGATCTCAGTGCCGAGCAGGTGGCCTTCGGCGAGAAACACCACCCCGGCTCCTGCAAGCGGCCGCCCAATCCGCTGGTCGCGCGCGAAGGACAGGCAGCCGCCGAAGGAGGTTGCGTCAAGTGCCACAGTGTTGGCCGGCCCAACACCGACGGCACCATCGGCACCTGTACCGCCTGCCACACGCGCCACACCTCCTCGGTCGAGGTCGCCCGCCTGCCGACGACCTGTGGCCAGTGCCACATGGGGCCGGACCATTCTCAACTGGAGATTTACGAAGAGTCCAAGCACGGTGTCCTCTTCCACGCCCAGCGCAATCTCCTCAACCTGGCCGCCGATCCCAAGAAGCTGAGCACGCGCGACATGTTCGTGCCCACCTGCGCCACCTGCCACATGAGCGGGCTGAACGGCATGAAGGTGACGCACGACCCGTCGGAGCGTCTGTCCTACAACCTGTTCGCGGAGGTTTCCGAGAAGCGGCTCAACTACGCCCAGGGGCAGGCGCAGATGAAGGATCTGTGCGCCAACTGCCACACCAAGCCGGTCGTCGATCGCGTCTACGATGAGGCGGAAAAAGTGCTGGTTGCCACCAACGACAAGGTCAAGGCGGCTCGCTCCATCGTCGAGGGGCTGCGCAAGGATGGCGTGCTGACGGGGCCACAGTTCGAGAAACCGATCGACTTCGCTTACTTTGACCTCTGGCACTATTACGGCCGCACGAGCAAGCACGGCGCGTTCATGGGCGGCGCCGACTTCGTGCAGTGGCACGGCAACTACCCGATCCTGAAGAGCACCATCGAGATGAAGGCCATGGCCGAGGAGATGCGGAGGGCACATGGAAAGAAAGACTAGGTGGTTCCTCGACCACCGCCTCTGGCTGGAGGTCTTCGCCCTGGCCAACCTAGCCTTCCTCAGCTTCGACATCTACCTAGCGCACTCGGTCAACCATTTTCGCCATGCCGCGGAGAAGATCCCCCTCTACTTCTCGCTGGCGGCCCCGCCGCTGCTGCTGGTGGGGCTGCTGACGGGACCACGGCTGCATCTCTGGCACTGGGTCGGCCATCTCGTCGGCGCGACGGCCGTGGCGGTCGGCGTCGTGGGCCTGGTGCTGCACCTCGAGAGCCGATTCTTCAAGGAGGGAACTCTGGAGAGTTTGGTTTACACGGCCCCGTTCGCTGCCCCGCTCGCCTACACCGGCATCGGCCTGTTGCTGATGATGAACCGCATGGTGGACGGCGCGTCGCCCGAGTGGCCGCTCTGGGTGCTGTTGCTCGCCCTGGGAGGGTTCGTGGGCAACTTCATCTTCAGCCTGGCGGACCACGCGCAGAATGGCTTTTTTCACCGAACCGAATGGATCGCCGTCGTCAGCAGCGCGTTCGCGGTAGGCTTCCTGCTCGTCCCGTTCCTGGTCCGTGTGAACCGTTCGTTCGTGCTTATCTGTGCCGTTGTCCTCGTGCTGCAAACGGCGGTCGGCCTGCTCGGCTTCTACTACCACACCGCCGCCAACCTGCGCGGGCCGTCGCGGGATCCGTGGGACAATTTCATCTACGGCGCGCCGGCGCTGGCGCCGCTCCTGTTTCCTAACCTAGCGCTGCTGGCGTTCATCGGGCTGTGGGTTTGGGGGCGTCACTTGCCGGCTGTACCTTTAAGCGTTCGGAAAGAATGAGATGTCTCGACGAGCCCGTAGCGTAAAGCAAGGGCGAGTTATGCTTCAAGCTGGGGCGCCCTTGCTTCGCGCTTCGGGCTCGCCAATCCGTCACCATGGATACAAGTAGATCGATGATTCCAAGTCGTCATCCATAAATGATTTCGGTGGCACCGGCGTCTCGCCGGTGCGAATCGTCCGTACCGGCGAGACGCCAGTGCCACCGCTCTTGGAAGTAATTCTTGAACGCCCACAAACACCCGAGGCATCCTCCGGCCGGCAGTGCTGATCCTGGCGGCTGCCGGCTAGGACAGAAAAGTTTTGTCCTGCTTTTATGACCCCAGGACTTCGCGCACCATTTGATCCAGGGTGTCGATCGTGAACGGCTTCGGTAAACAACGGCTGCCTGGGGGAACCTCGTCGAGGCGAACTCCAGGCGGCAGTCCCGGCTCCGACAGGTACAAAACTTTCACGTCAGGGTACGTTTCAGCTAACGTTGCCAGGAGTCCGGGGCCGCTAATATCCGGAAGTGCGAGATTGGCGATCAACAGGTGGACCGGCTCCGCGTGAGCCGCGGCCGCGCGAACGGCCTGTTGTCCGCTGTCCGCTGTCAAAACCGTGTAGCCGAGTTGCCGAAGGAGTACCAGGAAAGGCCCGCTGACTGCGCCCGGCCGGTCTACCAGCAGCACCGTTTGTCGTGCGGGTCGGTCAGTCGGCCGTCGCACTTCCGTCAGCCCCGGTGCTTCAGCTGGGGGTTCCTCCCGAACCACAGGAAGGTAAAGCTTGATCGTGGTCCCACGCCCGAGTGCGCTCTCGACCGCTAACTCGCCTCCCGCTGCCTGCACGGCCTCCAGGACGATGGCCATTCCCAACCCCGTGCCGCGCCCTTCTTCTTTAGTGGTGAAGAAAGGCTCGAAGATGCGCGCCCGTGTCGCTTCGTCCATCCCACAGCCTGAGTCCGCCACCGCCAGCAGCACGCGGGGGCCGCGCTCGTCTACCATTTTCACGTTGTGGGTCTCGATCAGAAGGCGGCCGCCCTGGGGCATCGCGTCGCGAGCATTCGCGATCAGATTGAGGAGAACCTGCTCCATCTGGCCCTTGTCTGCTCGAATGGGCTTGAGGGCTGAGTCCAGATTAAGCCCCACTTCTACGTCCGCGCCAACCAGGTGGCGGGCCATCCCTGCTATACCCGTCACGACCTCATTCAGGTTTAACGGAGAGCGTGAGGCCGTCGACCGCCGACTGAAATTCAGTACCTGACGGGTGAGTGCGGCGGCCTTCTCTCCCGCCCGCAGGAGTTGACCGATTAACTCGCGAGAAGGATCGTCGTTGGGTAGGGAGCGGAGCGCCAACTGGCCGCAGCCCATCATGACGGTCAGAAAATTGTTGCAGTCGTGGGCGACACCACAAGCCAGGCGCCCGAGGGAAGCCAGTTGTTGGGTACGGCGGGCTTGCTCGTCCAAACTCCGGCAGCGCGTGTCCTGGTGGCGCGCGGCGCTCTCTGTTCGGGCGAGGCGCGATTGGTCTTCTTCCCGATGCCGTTTCACGTCGCGGCGCATTGTGAAAAGGGTCAGACCGCACAAGGCGAGAATGCCCGCGCCGCCCCCACCCATCGCACCGAGCGCGTCCCGGGCAATGTTTCTCGACTTGGCGTCCCACTGGGCGAGCCTGCGCGTGCCCGCCTCTTTGTATTCCGCGAGCGCCTGACGAAAGGATTCGGCGGCTTCCCGGTATTGCCGTGTCAAGGCGAGCTGGCCTTTGACGTTAAAGCGTTGAGAATGGCGTAAAGCAATGGAACGGCCCAGTATGTCGAGTTGCCGTCGCGCCAAGCCTTCGAGGGTTTCGAGGCGGCGCAGGTGAGAGGGACAGTGGGCGGCAAACTGGAGAGCGTCCTTCATTCTCCGGCCGATACGATCCGTCAATTCGCTGTAGGCGGTCTGATGGGCCGCTTCGCCCGTCATGACGAATCCACAACGACAGTCCTCCGCCCTTTCCAGGTCGCGGGCCAGGTCGTCGGCCTGGTCGAAACGCTGGTGCAGCCGAGACGTTCGTTCGGCAACTTCTTTCAGACGGTCTGTGCTCAACAGCGTACAGAAGGTGCCAAGAGCTCCCAGGAAAACGCTGCAGAGCAGGACGATAACGAGATTTTTCCCGAAAGACGTTGGCATGATTGGCCCCCCTATGTTCCGCTGATCGGCACCGCTACCTGGACTTCCGAACAGTAGAACCGTACTGTACGCTAGACCATATTTTCCTCCCTGTCCTGCTCATCCCTGGCTCCCTCTTCGTCTAACGCGGCGCGGGAGATCACTTGCGCCAAGCTGCGGATTCCGTGGATTTTTCTGCAAGCGCAGATGCGAGAGCGGTTCGTCGCCCTGGAAATCCGACGGATAGCGACCGAGTACTTTTCTTCACCTCAACTCCGTACTCCTCATCTTTTTCGTGCCGGCAGGCGCCACATTTCAAAGGATTTGCAGCTAAGGACTAGCGGACAAAACCACACCAACCCGAAGCGCAAGCGAGTGGTAAATCGTTCCCTCGCTTGCGCTTCGGGTTAGTATCCGAGTGCCGCGCGGGGATTTTTGTCCACTAGTCCTAAACTTGAAATGTCAAACCCGAAATCCGAAGTAACGAACTTTCGTATGTAAGCGGCGGGAGGTGGTTTGAAGACCGCAGCTGAGTTTGCTTGAGAGATGGTTGAAAATTTAGGTTCGTCCGCCAAATGCGCATCCAAGATCGAGAGGGCAAAAGTTTGCCATGTTTACAACGTTAGGCCGGCCCAGTCCACTCCGGTCACGGATACCGCGTCCAGCCGCGTCGTGACCAGCACCAGCCGCTTGTTCCGGAAGCCCGGCTGGCGGACCAGCACCCGCACCGCCCGCAGGTAGAGATAAGGGGGCAGTTGCTCGTACTCCTGCAGGCTCAGCCACGCGGGTCGCTCCGGCTTGATCCAGCACAGGCAACAATTGTCAGCGCGGCGGCTCTGGAAGGGGCAGTGCCTGCCCTGCGGCCGGGCGCGAGACCACTTCGACGCCGCGCTGCTGGGCCCGGGCCAGCGGAAAAAAGTCGCTGTACAGGCGGTCGGCCAGCAGCACGTCGCCGGGCTGGAACTGGTCCCACAAGCTGGCGGCACAACGACCGTTCGCCGGTGCCCTGAGACGACCTCCTGGAGCAACTGCTTGTCAAGGGACCGTTCAGCGACGAGGCGCTGAAGGCGGACTTTGTCGTTCTCCAACTTCTCGAGGCGCTTGGCCTCGTCTGCCTTCATAGCGCCGTACTGGTTTCACCAGCGGTGAAAAGTCTGTTCGCTACTGCCGGGCTTCTGGCAGACTTGGCCGATGGTCAGTCCTTGGCCGAAATCGACCTCGGCTTGAATGATCTGCTCTGCCGTGTGTCGCTTCATAGTTCGTCTCCTGCCCCTGAGGGGCGTTAGAGACTCTCATAGCACCTGGACCGGTTTTTGGGGAGCAGATCATCTCGAGATGATTCCATGATGCCGCTCCGGAACGGTTTCGCCGCTACCGAGAGCGGCGTGCAAGCGCCATCGCAACGATGACGGGCACAACCGTTCCCTATTGCGAGCCTCACGTCAGCATGATCTGTGCAGAAAAAGTGTAGAAGAATGGGAATCTGGCATTCTGCGATTCGCCGTAAGTCCTTATTGCCGAAGGTGGGACTTGAACCCACACTACCTTGCGGTAACCGGATTTTGAGTCCGGCGCGTCTGCCATTCCGCCACTTCGGCTACTCCCTCAGTGTAGCGCGGCGCGTTCCACCGTCAATACCACGTCTGCTCGAACTCGTCCCTAGAGCCTGGCGAATCCTACGCGCCGGTCGGCGTTCGTCCTGGCGCCCTGGAGGTCGCAGCGAATTCTGTCAAGTTCAGCCAGTTGCCTGGCGTGCTTCGATCATTCAAATAGCGTCCGCTGCCCGTCGGGCGGCGGCGGCATAGGCTTGCCCAACAGCTTGTACGTTCGCGGCGTCGCCAGTCGGCCGCGCGGCGTGCGGATGATGAACTGTTCGCGCAGCAGGTACGGCTCGACCTCGTCCGACAGTGTGTCGGATGGCAGATTCATCGTCGCTCCCAGCGCCTCGACGCCGGTCGGGCCGCCATCGAAGACGCCGACCAGCGTTTCCAGATAACGACGGTCCTGTTTGTCCAACCCCTCCGGGTCCACTTCCGCCATCGCCAGCGCCTGTTTCGCAATATCCAGCGTGATCCGGCCATCCGCCTCGCTGGTGGCGTAGTGGCGCGTCCACAGCAAGCGGGTGTTGGCGATGCGCGGCGTGCCCCGGCTGCGGCGGGCCAGTTCCAGCGCGGCGTCGTCGGTGATCGGCGTCTCCAGTTTGCGGGCGTTGACCTGGACGATCTGGGCCAGCTCCTCGACGGTGTAGAACTCCAAGTGCTCGTGCCGTTTGAAGCGGTCGCGCATGGGGCCGGACAACATGCCGCTGCGCGTCGTGGCGCCGATCAGCGTGAACTTCTTCAGCTTCATCGAGATCGTGCGGGCGTTGACGCCTTCACCGAGGATGATGTCGATGCGAAAGTCTTCCATTGCCGGGTAGATGAACTCCTCGACGACGCGCGGCATCCGGTGGATTTCGTCGATGAAGAGGATGGAGCCTTCTTCGAGGTTGGTGAGGAACGGCAGCAGGTCGGCCGGCTTGGACAGGGCGGGGCCGCTGGTCATCTGGATCGACTTGCCCATCTCGTTGGGCAGCACGGTGGCGAACGTCGTCTTACCGAGACCGGGCGGGCCATCGAAGAGGAGGTGCGGCAGGGCCTCCTTGAGCTTGCGGCAGGCGTTGAGTACGATGCCGAGACGTTGCACCACCGCTTTCTGGCCGATGACTTCGCGCAGCCAGCGCGGCCGCAGGGCGGAGTCGCGCTCGTGCCCTTCGTCCCCTTTGTTTGATTGGACCACTGCTTCACGGACCATGTTGCGCTTCCCTCGACCGCCACTTGCGGCTTAGCGGGGCGGCCGCTAAGCCGCAAGCGGCAGTACCTCACTCGCCTTTGTAAATCTCGAGCAGTACTTCTTCGACCGACTTGAACGCCTTGCCGGATTCCAGCGCCTTGTCGAGACGGTGGCGCGCCTCGGCGGGGCCGTGGCCGACGCTCATCAGCGCCTGGTAGGCGTCCTCGATGACGTTGCCGTCGATGACGATGCCGGTCCCTTCCTTCGGGGGCGCGCCGTCGGCGGTGGGCGGCGCGGCCATGAGGGCAAAGCGCGTCACCTTGCGGCGCAGCGTGGCGATGATCTGCTCCGCCGTCGCCGCGCCGACGCCTGGCAGCGTCGTCATCCACTTGGCGTCCTGGCGCTGAATGGCGTCGGCGATCTCCTTCACCGGCCGCACCATCGCCTTGAGCGCCTTCTTGGTGCCAACCTTGTCCACGGTGCAGAAGAGGTCGAAGAAGTCCAGCTCCGCCTCCGAGGGGAAGCCGACCAGCCGCGGCACGACGCGGCCCTGCATCGGGTTGCCGTCGAAATAATGGCTCGTATGGAATGTAATCTCATGGCCGACGCGGCCTTGGACGGCGCGGCGGACGAACTCCGGCACCTGTACGGCGTACTCCAGGGCGCCGACCTGGAGGCGCACCTCGTCGTCGAGGACGCGGTTCAGATTGCCGGTGATTTTCGTAATCATGGACACCTCGTTCGCCGCTTGCGGCTTAGCGGCCGCTCCCGCTAAGCCGCAAGCGGCAATCACTCCGCTCTTTTTTCCAGGTAAAACTGGCACAGCGCCACCGCCAGCGCGTCGGCCACGTCGGGCGGTTCCGGCATCTGCGCCAACCCCAGTTCGCGCTGCACCGCCGACTGGATCTGTTCCTTCGACGCCCGCCCGCTGCCGGTGATCGTCTTTTTGATGCTCGTCGCGTTGTAACTGCACACGTCGAGGCCGCGCTGCGCCGCCGCCAGGAAAATGACGCCGCGGGCGTGAGCCATCAGGATTGCCGTGCGAGGGTGGTTGTAATGGGCGTACAGCTGTTCCACTGCCATCTTCGTCGGATGGAACTGGTCAATCACTTCAACTATACCATCGTACAGGATGCGTAAACGAGGAGCGAGGTCGGTTGTGGCCCGGCCCTCCGCGGCACGGATGACGCCGGCTTCGACGACAAAAGGCGAACCGCCGCGGTTTTCGAGGACGGCGTAACCGGTGACGATCAGGCCGGGGTCGATGCCGAGGACGCGCGGCGGTGACGGGGGTTGCGACATGCGGATAGGGTAACGTCGAATGGACGGGGGACCAAGAGCGGTTGGACGATGGGCCTCAAGGAGTGAGAACCTGGAAGCAGCCGAACGTCACGAAATCCGCGCGATTCAATGTCAGTACAGATGTGATCCCAGCCACGAAGTAGGTCGCGGCCAAGAGCGTGTCGAGCACCCGTTTTCTCCCGAGACCGTGGTGCCCCATCCAGGTGAAGAACTGATCGACCGCAATTGCATCCGGGTAGACGCGATCCACTTCCTTGGCATGCCAAATCTGTTGAGCCCGCAACAAAGCAAGAGGCATTGCGATAGGCGTCGGGAATCGGCGCGAATCGGTGACGATGTGGATAAACTCTGACAATACTTGTGGGGCAAGAGCGAATCGGTCACTCTGTTGCCGGAGTGGAAGTAGCTGAGCATGGACGGCGGCGTGTTGGGCGTGGCTGGCTACCTCCATCGCGACCAAATAAGACGTGTCAAAACCGTGAATCATCCAGCATCTCCCCTAATAGATCTTCATCTTCCACCGGGGTCATGGTACCCAGGTCCAGGGGCGGCAGGTCGAACAGGCTGACGCGAGCGGGAACCTGCTGCGGGCGATAACCACGGATGGCCTCGGCCACCACCTCGTCGGGAGAGCGTTGTTGGCCGCGCGCGTGGGCGAGCAAGTTTTCGTAGACGGGGTCCGGTAGGGTGATGGACATGGTCTTCACGGCGAGAACCTCCCTCAGCGCCTCTCGATATGCGGCACCGCTATTGTAACACGATTTGGCGGGCGACGACTGCGTTAACCCACCCGCCAGCCCGTGCCGCCGGGCCGGTCCTCCAGCGTCACACCCAGGTCCGTGAGGCGCTTGCGGATCGTATCGGCGACCGCGAAATTCTTCGTCTTCCGCGCCTCGGCGCGCAGCGCGATGAGACGCTGCATCAGCGCTTCCGGCGTCGGCTCCGTGGTCTCCGCCTTCAAGTCGGTCAGCAGTTTCTGCAAGCCGCCGACGAGCTTGTCGTCGCCCGCTTGCGGTTTCGCGGTCGGCGCCCAGAACAGACCGAGGAGTTGGCTGACCTCGCGCAGCACCATCACGCCGCGCTGCCATTCCGCCACGGCCGCGGCGTCGCGCGTCGGTTCTTCCAGCTTCTTCATGTCGGCGAAACGGTTCAGCGTCGTCAGCAGTTCGTACAGCGCTCCGACCGCGCCGCCGGTGTTGAAGTCGTCATCCATGCACTCCAGAAACTGGGTGCGCAGCTTCGCCACTTGGCCGAGAAACTCCGAGGAGCCAGCGTCAAACGGATGGTGACCAATGGGACTGCTCAGACCAAATATTGCGTTACCGGTAATGCGCTGATAGCGCTCGAAGAAACGATAGAAGCCTTCCAGGCTGCGCGCCACTTCGTTTAGCCGATCCTCACTGTACTCGATCGGGCTACGATATTGCGTACTCAGCAACAGAAAGCGCACCGTCTCCGGGTGATGCCGCTGCAACAGGTCCGCGATGTTCACGACGTTGCCGACCGAGCCGGCCATCTTTGCGGTGCC
>JBBQPD010000065.1:0-13052 GCA_038331535.1 Gemmatales bacterium
AGCTGCTTCGGGGACGCGCACGGATGCCGACGCCCCCCACTCCCATGCTCATCACCCTCGATTCCGACACGGCCGAAACCGCGGCGCCAGCCACACCAACGCCACGGCCCCTCCCTTGTGCCCCGAGGGACGTGCGAGCCGAGCTAGTAACGGGACGCGATCGGGGCCGGGTGATCTTGTTGTTCATGTGAGATTGAATTCATGGCGACTACCAAGCACGCGCGCTCGATCGAAGAACTGGCGCCGGTGATGGAGCGGCTGCGCAAAGAAAACCGTCGCATCGTCCACTGCCACGGCGTCTTCGACCTGCTGCACGTCGGCCACATCCGCCACCTCGAACAAGCCAAGCAGCTGGGCGACGTCCTCGTCGTCACGCTCACGCCGGACCGCTTCGTCAACAAGGGCGCCGGCCGGCCCGCGTTTTCCGAAGCGCTTCGCGCCGAGGTTCTCGGCTCTCTGTCCTGCGTCGATTACGTCGCCATCAACCGCTGGCCGACGGCGATCGAGCCGATCAACCTCCTCAAGCCGAACATCTTCGCCAAGGGCAGCGAGTTTCGCAACCTCGACGACACCATCGGCCATGTCGCCAAGGAGCGCGAGGCCGTCCACGGCGTCGGCGGCGAGATCGCCTTCACCGAGGACATCACGTTCAGTTCCTCCGCCCTCATCAACCAGTACATGTCGCAGTTTCCGCCGCACGTGCAGACCTACCTCACCGAGTTCGCCAGCCGCTATTCGGCGGAAGAAGTCCTGCGGCACATTCGCGCGGCCGATGGCAAAAAGGTTCTCGTCATCGGCGAGACGATCATCGACGAATACTCCTACTGCGAGGCGATCGGCAAGTCGGGCAAGGAGCCGGTGCTGGCGACCAAGTCGCTTTCAACCGAGAAGTTCGGCGGCGGCGTCCTCGCCTGTGCTAACCACGCCGCCAGCTTTTGCGAGCAGGTGGACGTGTTGACGTTCCTGGGCGAAGGCGGCGATCAGGAAGAGTTCGTCCGCAAGTCGCTGAAGTCGAACATCACGCCGATCATCCTGTACAAGAAGGATTCGCCGACCATCGTCAAGAAGCGCTTCGTCGAACAGTACCTGTCGCAGAAGCTGTTCGAGGTCTACAAGATCAACGACACGCCGCTCGCCGACAAGGACGACGAGGAGTTCTGCGACCTGCTGCAAAACATTCTGCCCAAATACGACGTGGTCATCGTCGCCGATTACGGCCACGGCATGCTCAGCCCGCGGGCCATCGGCACCATCGCAGCTCACGCCAAGTTCCTGGCCGTCAACACGCAGTCGAACGCCGGCAATCACGGCTTCAACATGATCTCGAAATACCCCCGCGCCGACTACGTCTGCCTGGCCCAGCGCGAGTTCGCCCTGGAGACGCGCACGCAACGGATGTCACCGGAAGAGATGGTGCAGCACGTCGCCGGCGAGCTGGACTGCGACCACATCATGATGACGATGGGCAAGCACGGCAGCATGTTCTACACCTCCCCGCAGGAATTCAAACAGGTTCCCGCCTTCGCGACGCAGGTGGTGGACCGCGTCGGCGCCGGCGACGCCGTGCTGTGCGTCACGGCGCTGTGCGTGGCGATGAAGGCTCCGGCGGAGGTGATCGCGTTCCTGGGCAACGTGGTCGGCGCCGAGGCGGTCACCATCATGGGCAACAAGCGGTCGATCGAACGCATCCCGCTTTACCGCCACGTTGAGTGTTTGCTCAAGGTTCACCGCACGGCCGACCAGCAGACGAGTCCCGCAAGCACGTACAAGATCGCGGTTTGATAGCCGTACAAGCGACACTGGCAAGACGCCGGTGCCACCAATAACGAAAGGATTCTAATGAGCGGACCAATGACGGTTCTGGTGACGGGCGGCGCAGGTTATGTCGGGTCGGTGCTGGTGCCGAAGCTGCTCGACGCCGGCCATCGCGTCAAGGTGCTGGACCTGTACTTCTTCGGCGATCACGTCCTCGACGCCGTCAAGGACAACCCGCGCTTACAGCAGATCAAGGGCGACATGCGCGACCGCAAGGTTCTCGAGCGCAGTCTGCGCGGCTGCAACGCGGTCATCCACCTCGCCTGCATTTCCAACGATCCCAGCTTTGAACTCGATCCGACGCTCGGCAAGTCGATCAACTACGATTGCTTCATCGACCTGGTGGACGTCGCCAAGAGCAGTGGGGTACGCCGCTTCATCTACGCCTCGTCGTCGAGCGTCTACGGCATCAAGGAAGAGGATAACGTCACCGAGGATTTGCCGCTCCAGCCGTTGACCGATTACTCCAAGTTCAAGGCGATGTGCGAGGACGTGTTGCTCGCCGAACGTCAGCCCGGCTTTGTCACGCTCGTCCTGCGGCCGGCCACGATCTGCGGTTATTCCCCGCGTTTGCGGCTCGATTTGTCGGTGAACATCCTCACGAACCTGGCCTACAACAACCGCAAGATCACCGTCTTTGGCGGCGAACAGCGGCGGCCGAACCTACACATCGAGGACATGACCGACCTGTACTGCGAGTGCCTGAAGTACGAAGACGAGAAGATCGACGGCAAGATCTTCAACGCCGGCTATCAGAACCTGAAGATTCGCGAGATCGCCGAGATCGTGAAGGCGGAGATCGGCCCCGACGTGCAGATCGTCACCTCGGCGACCGACGACCTGCGCTCGTACCACATCTCCTCGGCGAAGATCAAACGCGAGCTGGGCTGGGAGCCGAAGCACACGATCCAGGACGCGGTCCGCGACCTCGCCACGGCGTTCAAAGCCGGCAAGATTCCGAACTCGCTGACCGATCCGAATTACTTCAACATCAAGACCATGCAGGCGTACGTCGCCGCCGCCACGAAGAAGGCGGCCTGAACCTCGCTTGCGGTTTCGCGCGGGCATCACCGCGCGAAACCGCAAGCGGTGAATAAGTCACGGAGAACGACATGATCGCACAGACGCGCGAGCCGCAATATCAGAGCTGTCTCGAAATCAAGCAGAGCCGGGGCCTCACGCCGCTCGGCCTCATGAGCAACCAGGTCTGGCAGGACGACCCCCGGCGGCTGGTGTTCCTGCTGGCACGCTACAAGTTCGTCTCCAAGATGCTCAGCGGCAAGCGCTCCGTCCTGGAGATCGGTTGCGCCGACGCCTTTGGGACGCGCATCGTGTTGCAGGAGGTCGCTTCGGTGACGGCCGTCGATTTCGATCCCGTCTTCGTCCAGGATGCCCGCGAGCGCATGGATCCCGAATGGGAGTTCGAGGTCAAGTCCCACGACATGCTGAGCGGCCCCGTGTCCCCCGGAGGATTCGACGCGGCCTACTCGATGGACGTGATCGAGCACATCCTGCCGAAGGACGAGCATTGTTTCGTCGGTAATATCGCGTCGTCCCTGTCGGAAGACGGCGTGCTCATCCTCGGCTCGCCGTCGATCCATTCGCAGGCGTACGCCTCCAAGCCGAGCCTGGAAGGGCACGTCAACTGCAAGGACGCCGCCGGCATGCGCAAGTTGACGGAGAAGCACTTCCGCAACGTGTTCCTGTTCTCGATGAATGACGAGCTGGTCCACACCGGCTTCACGCCGATGGCGCATTACCTGATCGCGCTGTGCGTCGGCCGCAAGTAATCGTTTCGAGCCACGCAGCGAGCCTCCCGCGTCAGCGGGGGGAGTGAGTCTCGACGGCACACTCCTCACGCTGACGCGGGAGGCTCGCTGAGGAAGGCGTATCCCGGAGCCTCGATGCCGACGGCCGACCTGACCGTGATCCTGGCGAATTACAACCACGCCCGTTACCTCCCACAGTCCATCGCCGCCGTCCTCGAGCAGAGCGTTCGGCCGCGCGAGTTCCTCATCCTCGATGACGGTTCTACCGACAACAGCGTCCAGGTCATCGAACAGTTCGCCGCTCGCGATCCGATCATTCGTCTCATTCGCAACGACCGCAACCGCGGCGTTTGCGAGACGATTAATCGCGGCATCCAGCAGGCGAAAGGCGAATTCCTGCTCTTCTGCGCCGCCGACGATTACGTCCTGCCCGGCATCATCGAGAAATCGATCAGCCTGCTGGAACGCCATCCCGAGGCGGGCCTGTCCTGCGGTTACCATTCCACGGTTGATGGCCAGACAGGAGTCATCAACCCGAACCCAAGCCGCTGGTGTACGAAGCCAACTTATTTCGCGCCGAACCATCTGGCTGATTTCATCGGCGCGGGCGACATTCCCAGCACTTCGGCTGTTTATCGGCGGGCGGCGGTTTTGCGCGCGGGCGGCTACCTCTCGGAGCTGCGCTGGTCGTCCGACTGGTTCATGAATTTCGTGATCGCCTTCCGTCAGGGGATATGCCACATTCCCGAACCCCTTGCTCTGATTCGCGTGATGCCAACCTCGTACGGGACGCAGGGATTGAAGGACCGTGCGGCCTGCCGTGCGGTCGTGGCGGAGATGTTGCGGCGCCTGACCTCCTCCGAATACTGCGACGTGCTGACGCATTTTCAAGTGAGCGGCGTCATGACCAAGTTCGGTCCGGACCTGGAAGCGATCGCTCAGAGCGAAGCGACGGACACAGAGCACGAATTGAGATTGCACGCGGCCCTCTTTCTCGGCGCGCTCC
The DNA here is from genome assembly GCA_038331535.1 of Gemmatales bacterium. Lineage (GTDB taxonomy): Bacteria > Planctomycetota > Planctomycetia > Gemmatales > Gemmataceae > JBBQPD01. The sequence continues at coordinate 4,591 of JBBQPD010000065.1, forward strand.
GGCTGCGCGAGACCATTGCCGCGCTGGAGTCGGGCAAGCTTTGGCGGCGTGCGCGCCGGGTCGCCGGCCGCTGCAAAAGAGCGCTGTCGTCGCTGTGGCGGCGCTCCGCGTGAAATTGCCCTTGTCCGTGAATGGACGCCACGGTTACTATGTCGCACCCTGGCACGGATGCCAGCGGTAAGAAAGCTCAGGACGAGTGTCGAGCAATGGACCCGGTCATCGGCATCGACTTCGACAACACCATCATCAACTACGATGAGTTGTTGTTCCGTCTCGCCGTCCGAGCCGGTTTCATCCCGTCGAACGCTCGCAAAAGCAAGAAATTCATCCGCGACACGATCCGCACGCTGCCTGACGGCGAAATTGAGTGGCAGAAACTGCAAGCCGTCATGTACGGTCCGGCCATCGGCGACGCGGGGCTGAACGAGGGCGTCACCGATTTCATCCGCGCCTGCCGGGATCGCGGCTTTCCGGTGTCCATCGTCAGCCACAAGACGCCGCACTCGAACCTGCTCGGTCCCGCGGCCGTCAACTTCCGCGACGCCGCCACGCGCTGGATGCGCGACCATGGTTTCTTCCAGACCAATGGCCTGGGCCTGAGCGAAGCGAACGTCTTCTACGAATCGACGCGCGAAGAGAAAGTCGCTCGCATCGCCGCCCTGGGTTGCACCCACTTCATCGACGACCTCGAAGAAACCTTCCTGGAACCGACGTTCCCCGCGGGCGTCGCCCGCCTTCTGTACAACGCGCACGGCGAGACGTGCGCGGCGCCGGACGTAAAGATTTGCACCGATTGGCGACAGGTCGGCGCAGCGGTCTTCGCCCCGCGCGTCACCAGCGAGGAAGCCGACGCGGCCCGCACCGCCGCCACGCTGCTCGGCTGCCCCGTCGGCCCGCTCACGAAAATCGGCGGCGGTCGCAATAGCCGGGTCTATCGCGTCGAAACGCCCGCCGGCCCACGCTATGCCTTGAAACTCTACTTCCGCCACGGCCAGGATACACGCGATCGCCGGGCCACTGAGTACGCCGCCCTGGAGTTCCTCCGCAAAAACGGCGTTCACTCCGTGGCGGAACCCTTGGTTACCGACGCCAATCTCGGCGCCTCGATCTTCAGCTTCGTCGAGGGAACTGTTGCGTCTCCGGCGGAAGCGACCCCGGAAGATATGGACCGCCTCGCCAATTTCCTGCTGGAACTTCGCTGCCTGTCGCATCGGCCGGAAGCGGCAACGTTGCCCGTCGCCTCAGAGGCAATGTTTTCCCTCGATTCCCTGGTCGAGAACATCGACAGCCGACTGCAACGATTGCGCGCGGTCGAGGGGACGGAGGAAACCTACGCGCAGCTCACGCAATACCTGGAACAGGAATTTCGGCCGACGTTCGCCCAGATTGTCCAGTGGGGAGTGAGCCTACTCGATCAACACGGCCTGGGTCGCGGTCAGGAGTTGGCCCAAGAGGCGCGCACGCTGAGTCCCTCGGATTTCGGTTTCCACAACGCCTTGCGAACGCCCGACGGCGGCCTCGTCTTTGTCGATTTCGAGTATTTCGGCTGGGACGATCCGGCGAAGATGGTCAGCGATTTCCTGCTGCACCCCGGCATGGCCCTGAGCCAACCATTGCGCGGCCGCTTCCTGAATCGCCTCCTGCGCGGCTTCGGCAAGGGTCACGCTCTCGACGTGCGCGTGCGCGTGGCGTTCGGTCTGTACGCCCTGAAGTGGTGCATGATCCTGCTCAACGAGTTCGTGCCCGAACACCTGCAGCGCCGCCTCTTCGCCAAGCCTGGACTGAAACCGGCCGACCTGCAACGGCAGCAGCTCGCCAAGGCCCGTGACATGCTGACGCTGGCCCGGAACGCCCGAGTCGCGTTCCCCTACGAGGAATGGATGTGCCAATGATCGCGACTTCTACCCGACTCGACGAACGCTCCAAGGCGCTGCGGCGCACCATCGTGGAGATTCTCCGCGCCGCCCGCCGCGGCCATCTCGGTGCGGCCTTTTCCGCCATCGAGATCCTGCGCGTTCTCTATGACGACGTGCTGCGTTTCGACGCGAATAAGCCGCGCTGGCCGCAGCGCGACCGCTGCATCCTCAGCAAGGGGCACGGCTGTCTCGCCCTCTATGCCATCCTCGCCGACAAGAATTTCTTCCCCGAAGAAGAGCTGTGGAAGTTCTGCGCCAGCGACGGCATCCTCGGCGGCCATCCCGACGCCAACAAGGTGCCCGGCGTCGAGGCGTCCACTGGCGCGCTCGGCCACGGCCTGTCCATCGGTCTCGGCATGGCCCTGCACGCCCGTTTCGTCGGTTCCGACTCGAAGGTCTTCGTTATCCTCGGCGACGGCGAGTGCAACGAAGGCTCGGTATGGGAAGCGGCCCTGAGCGCCGGCAAGCACAAGCTGACGAACCTCACCGCCATCGTCGATTACAACAAGCACCAGTCGTACAGCAGCACGGCGGAGGTCCAGGATCTCGAACCGTTCGCCGACAAGTGGCGCAGCTTCGGCTTCGGCGTCCAGGAAGTGGACGGCCATCACGTCGGCGAGCTGCGGGCGGCGCTCGGCGACACTCCCTTCGAGGCCGGCAAGCCCAACGCTCTGATCTGTCACACGATCAAGGGCAAGGGCGTTGCCTTCGCCGAGAACAACATGCAGTGGCACCATAAAGCCAAGATTTCGGACGCCGACATCCAATCCCTCCTGGACGCTATTGAGGATGCCTGATGCGCGAAACCTGTTTGAACATGGTCTACGAGCTCGCCAAGCAGGACGAGCGCGTCTTCTTCGTCGGCTCCGATCTCGGCGTCGGCGTGTTGAAGGATTTCAAGAAGGAAATGCCCGCGCGCTTCTTCATGGAAGGCGTCAGCGAGGCCAACATCATCGGCATGTCGGCCGGCCTGGCGATGGAAGGGCAGGTCGTCTACGTCAACACGATTGCCACCTTCCTGACCCGGCGCTGTTACGAGCAGGTGGCCGTTGACCTGTGCCTGCACAACGTCAACGTCCGGCTGATCGCCAGCGGAGGCGGCGTGGTCTACGCGCCGCTCGGGCCGACCCACCTGGCCATCGAGGACATCGCCATCTTCCGGGCGCTGCCGAACATGACCATCATCGCTCCCGCCGACGCACGCGAAATGAAGCGCATGATGCCGGCGACGCTCAACCACAAAGGCCCGATCTACATCCGTCTCGGCAAGGGGCACGACCCGATCGTGACGCACGAAGGGACGCCGTTTGTGATCGGCAAGGCTGTGCCGATGCGCGACGGGAACGACGCCCTTCTGCTGACGACCGGCGTCGGCCTCCAGGTCTGCCTGGCCGCCGCCGACCTTCTCGCCAAGCAGGGCGTTCGCGCGACCGTGCTGCATTTGCCGACGGTCAAGCCGCTCGACACCGAGGCGGTCCTGGCCAATGTCGCGCGGGTTCCTGTGGTGGTGACCGTCGAGGAACACACGATCATCGGCGGCCTCGGCGGCTGCATCGCCGAACTGCTAGCCGAGACCGACCTGCTGGCCGGGCGCAAGTTCAAGCGCGTCGGCATCCCTGACGTTTTCCCGGACAAGTATGGCGAACAGAACAACCTGATGAAGCGCTATGGCATCTCCGCGGACGGCGTTGCCGCGCAGGTCCAGGCGCTGCTGCTCCCGACAAGTCGGGCCAGGCTGGCAGTCCACAAGGCGGCGTGAATTGGAATATCGTTGCGAGCCTCCCGCGTGAGCGGGGGGAGACAGACTCCTCCCCCCGCTCACGCGGGAGGCTCGCTAATCATTACGGAGAGTTTTTTCATGGGACAATTGCTCGAAGTCGTGAGCACGCTGCACAAGCGCACCTCGCGGGACTACGTCGGCCGCATGGTCGATGACAAGGTCCACTGCATGAAGATGGGCCGCCAGTACGGTTCCGATTACTGGGACGGCGATCGCCGCTTCGGCTACGGCGGCTATAAGTACGATGGCCGTTGGTCGATCGTCGCCAAGAAGCTCGTCGAAATCTACAACCTGAAGCCCGACGCCAAGATCCTCGACGTTGGCTGCGGCAAGGGCTTCCTGATGTACGAGTTCACCAAGCTGCTGCCGCAGTGCGAAATCACCGGCTTCGACATCTCCGACCACGCACTGAAGAACGGCAAGGAAGAGGTTCGCTCGAAGGTGTTCAAGCATCGTGCCCAGGATACGTACCCGTTCAAGGACAAGGAATTCGACCTCGTCATCTCGCTGACGACGTTTCACAATCTTGCCGTTTACGACCTCAAAAAGGGTCTGCAAGAGATGGAACGGGTTGCCAAGAACAAGTATCTCGTCGTCGAGAGCTACCGCGACGAGTTGGAGTTGTTCAACGTCCAGTGTTGGGCGCTGACCTGCGAATCGTTCTTCACTCCCGACGAGTGGACGTGGCTGTTCAACGAGTTCGGTTACACCGGCGATTACGAGTTCATCTACTTTGAAGGCGTGTCTCAGCCCGCCCAGCCGGCGGCAACGGAAGTTCGCAAGAGCGCGTAAACAGGAAATTGCCGTTTGCGGCTTCGCGGGATCCACTGCGAAGCCGCAAGCGGGAAATCAAGAGGTGACGATGACGGTCGCCCCGATAGATCTGGTTGTCGGCGCAGACGGCATGATCGGCGCGGCCTTGCTGCGCGGCTTGCGCGCGGCTGGTCGGTCCGTGCTGGGCACTTCGCGCCGATCGGAGGCCGACGGAGCCGCGATGCAACTGGATCTCAACAACCCGCCTTCCCGATGGGACGGCCCTCCCGTCGCGACCGCGTACTTGTGCGCCGCCGTCGCTCGTCTCGACGCCTGCCGCCGCGACCCTGCCGCCGCGGCGAAGGTGAACGTCGAAGGCGCGGTTCGGCTTTCCTCTGCCCTGGTCGCGAAAGGCGCCTTCGTCGTCTTTCTCTCGACCAATCACGTATTCGACGGTACGCTGCCATATCGCCGTCCGGAGGAGCCGACCTGTCCGCTCAACGAGTACGGCCGCCAGAAGGCGACGGCGGAAGAACAGATTCTCGCCCTGGGAAACACCGCAGTTGTGCGATTGACGAAAGTCCTCGGTGAGCGCGTCCCGCTGTTCGACGCCTGGACGGCGGCGCTGCGGAAAGGCGAGCCGATTCGGCCCTATTCGGATATGAGCATGGCGCCGGTCGCTCTCGCCACGGTTGTCGAGGTGCTCGCCGCGCTCGGACCGCAACGCTTGGTCGGAGTGCATCACCTCTCTGGAAACCGCGATGTGAGCTATGCCCGTGTCGCACAGACCGTCGCCGACCTGCTGGGCGCCGATAAGTCGCTCGTCGAACCAGTTGCTGCGGCGCAGGCAGATCCGTCCGCGGAACCGCCGCCCCGGTACACGACGCTGGACGTCGCCGGCCTGCCGGCACGACTCGGCATTGTCCTACCGGACGTGGACGAAACGATCCGAGCGGCGATGGCAACAGAAGTAGGGCGGGGCCGGAGTGCCGCATGATGACTCCCGGCGCCAGGGTTCATGGCACGAATTGAATAATTTACGAGCGCCTAAGGCGCTCATTCTCGGAGGAGATGTCCTGATGTCGAAGGGCGACGACTCGGTCTTAGCGTACTACCAGAATCACAAGTTCAATCCCGTCCTGATTCGGGTGGAACATCCCGACGTCTGGGAGCAACATTTTGCCAAGCGGCGCAACCTCTACGAGCGCCACCTCGGCATGCCGTTGTCGCTGCTCAAGGGGGCGCGCGTCCTCGAATTCGGGCCGAATTCCGGCGAGAATTGCCTTGTGCCGGCCCTGTTCGGCAGCCGGCTGACGCTGGTCGAGCCGAACGACCAGGTGTTGCCGCGCCTGCGCCAGTTGTTCGAGCAGTTCGGCCTGTCCGACCAGATCGACGCCGTTCACTGCGAAACCATCGACGGCTTTTCGACAGAGGAAAAGTACGACCTGGTCATCGCCGAGGGGTTCCTCTACACCCTGCCGAACCGCGACACCCTGCTCCGCAAGATCGTCAGCCACATCGGGCCGGGCAAGTTCGGCGTTATCTCGATCAACGATCAGTTCGGCGGCCTCATCGAGCTGCTGCGGCGGGCGATCCTCTTCCGCTCCTGTCTTCTCAGCGGCGTCGAGGATGCACAGAGCGACAAGTGTTTGCAACTGGCCAAACAGTTGTACGCGGACGACTTCGCGCGTTTGAATTCGTCGCGGACCTTTGAAGCCTGGTGGAAGGACACTCTGGTCAATCCGTTCTACGTCACGGAATACCTGTGGTCGTTCCCCGCCGTGCTGAAACTGCTCCAGGAAGAGGAGTGCGAATTCTATTCGTCCTCGCCGGTGTGGGCGACGTTCCAGCATTACAACTGGTACAAGAACGTGACGAAGCCGGCCGACCGGCAGGAGCAGGTGATGCGCGACTGGCGGGCCAATCTGGCCTACTTCATCACCGGCCTGAAGCCGCAGCAGACAAGGGCCGAGCCGGCGACGGAAGAAGTCGTCCAGGCAGTCGCGGATGTGACGGCCGGTCTCAGCGACGCCAGCCGCACCACTGCCTCCGCCGCGAAACCGCCCGCGTATCCGCTGGAGCTGAATCGCTACCTGGCCCAGCACGGCGATCCGCTCGTTCGCTCGACGAATGACGAGATGCGGGGACTCTTTGAAGCGTTGCACGCCGGCTCGGTCGATACCCTGATGGCCGCCTACGCCGCGGCCGGGACCGTGCGGTCCTTGTGGGGGACGGCATATCACTATGTCTGCTTCCAACGTAGTTTCGCGCAGGAGAGCCGGGCGGTCGCCTAATTCTTCGCCGAGCATGATTGCCGGGCGCTTCCCTCGTCAGGAAGCGCCCGGCAATGCTCATCTCCTATCTCGCCAATTTAACTTATCTCAACTTTCAGACCTCCTCATCGTTCGCTGCGCTGCGGCGTCCCCACCACGACCATTCAGCCAGCGCACTTTATCCGATCTCCGCATCCTCTCCGGTTCCGTAGTCCGTTTTGCCCATTATTATCAATTATTCTTCATTTTCCGCCTGGCGAAGCGCCGATCCAGAAAGAGGCTCGGCAATTGTTCAAGACCATGTGCTTACTCCGGGCCGACATGGGTTCGCCTCTGGTGGAGGGGAAAATGATTCAGCCCGCCGCATCGACGAAGTTGGACGCCCTGACCGGTCTCCGCTACATTGCCGCCTTGACGATCCTGCTTGCTCATACGTCGCATATCCTTCCTCACGATCAATTCCCCAAGTATACCGCGATCATGGGGAACCTGTGGTTGATTGGGATGCCGCTGTTCTTCGTTCTGAGCGGCTTTCTGATGACCTACAATTACACGGCGCAGTTCCAAAAATCTTGGTTCCTGACAACATGGAAGTTTTACGCCGCGCGGATCGCTCGCATCTATCCGGTTTACTTGATTGCCCTGTTCCTGTCGCTGGGATACATGGGCGCATTTTTCCATGAGCTGAAAGACCGGCCGGTTGACGTCTGCCGCGGCATGGAACGCGTGCTGACGCTCACTCAGAGTTGGAGCAATTTCATGCTCTTCGAGGGCCATCTTCAACCGCGTCCGATCGCTTACGCCTACCTGGGCGTAGGCTGGAGCGTGAGTGTTGAAGCCTTCTTTTACGTCCTCTTTCCGTTCATGGTCCTCCTGCTTCCTGGGAAAATGAATCGTATCTGGAAAGTCGTCGGCTGTGGCGTCGCTGTGTTCGCGTTGTTTACTTATCTCAATCACTTGTGTGTTACGCGGATCGATCCCTCGATGAACATCATGGCGCGCGGCACGCTTCGCGGGTGGCTCGTGTATACGTCGCCCTACATGCGTCTCGGAGAATTCATTCTTGGTTGTCTCGCGGGTCAGTTATATCGTTTGACCGCCGCATCCACGCCCGGTCGCTGGGAACGCCTGCTCGGCCACCTTCTCTTGTGGTGGTCGATCATTTGCTTGGTTCGATTCACCGAGTACCCCCCGGACTGGGCCACACCCTCGCTGGCAAACCACCTCCAGTTCAATACCGGATACGCCCCGTTTTGTGCGGCTATTATCTTCTGCCTGGCGCGCTATCCTTCGCTTCTGGGGCGCTTCCTGGCTCTCCCTACCCTGATGCTCCTGGGCGAGGCGAGCTATGGCATGTATTTGATCCATCCGCTTTTTCAAAGCATCTTCTTTGGGCGTGCGCTGGGCGAGGCGGACCTGAAAAATTGGCAAATCATCCTGTTCGACAACCTCGGAATGGTCCTGTGCCTGCACTTCTTCTGTCTGGGCATGTACCAGTTCGCTGAAGTGCCGATGCGGCGGATTCTCCGCAAATGGCTCAGCCCGAGAGAACCGGCCAGGAAGAGTCGTCCGACTCTCGCCCCGGTCCCGGTGACTCAGCCGCTGGCCGCATGAGAAATAAGAGTGTTGGCGGCCACTTAACGAGCCGCGACCGTGTGGGAGCGCTGGCAAAAGCGCTCCCACACAGTCGCGGCGTGTAACAGTTTTAGGTGACCCGTCTTAAAGCTCAGCATAGTCGAG
>JBBQPD010000066.1:0-13048 GCA_038331535.1 Gemmatales bacterium
GTGCCGTTTTTTCCGAGGTCGCCAAAATGTCCTCCGCAAGGCGGAATTGTATACCTACGGCTTCCCTCGGGACAAGTGGCCCGTCCGTTCGGTCCCCCAGAATCGACTGGAGTCTGGGCAAGCTGTAATGCGTAGGCCCTGGGCTTCTATCGAGCCCTGGTTCCAACAGGGATGTTTCTAAGGCGGAGTCCAATAATTGGTTCGGGTCGAACTTCGTCTAGCCGCCTGTCTCGGACGGGCGAGAGCCCGCGCCCGTCCGAGACGGGCGGCTAGACGAAGTTTCCCCCGAGGTATTCTGTGAACGCCGATTTACGGGCAGTCGCAAGATCCGCCCGAAAAGTCGCATTGACACTGTTTTGTGCGATCCATATTGGCGCACATCTTGCCAAAGCACTCGGATTGGGTTCCGCCTGTTCCCCCACAGTTCGCAGTGGTGGGTTGGCAAGTCTCAACGTTGCCACCGGAACCACCTCCCCCCGGACCACCCCCCGGACCGCCATCGTCCGCGAGGATGGACTGACTCGGCACCGCCAGGGCGCCGAGGACGAGCAGCACGATCGCCAGGTAGGCGAACAGCCGCGAAGACACGGAACAGAACCGATCCATGACTACTTCCTCCTGGAATGGGGAACGGGCGAAAGAGCCTACTCCTCTGTGGTGCCGGATTCCGCCCGCGCGGGCGGATCGACCCTTCCGGACAGGCCGAACAACAGCGTGCGCCGGGCGTCGCAATCGGTCCGCAGGATCGCCTTGCGATTGAAGAAGCCCGGTTCGCCGGGCAAACGAACGTGGATCGACACCCGCCGCGCCTCGCCGGGAGCCAGCGTCAGCGGTAGGTCTTCCGTGGTGGCACAGGAACAATCGGCGGTACCGCCGAGGATGCGCACCGGGTACGCCATGCGGTTGACGATTTCGACTTTGGCTTCGACGACCTCGTTCGGCTGGCCGTGGCCCACGTCGAGGACGTCGGGTTGAATGGAAATGTGTTCGCCGCGCAACCGAGCCAGGGCGGCATCCATCGAGCCAAAGGCCAGCGTCGCCACGCCGAAGACCGCGACGGAGAGTGCAGCCACGGCCAGTGCCGACGCGAATCCCTGTTTGACAGCTGTTCGCCGGTTTGCTTTTGAGAAGACGGTCTTGAAATCCGGCCGGCCGAGGCTCAGGCCGATCAAGGCAACCACGTCCACCGCGAAGGCGTGCCAGGGGCTGGCCTGGATCGAGCCGAAACAGCCACAGGAAGCCTGGCCGATCACGCCGAGGTAGCAACTCACGCCCGCGAACAACAGAAAGGTGCCGGCCGCGGCCAGCCAGGCCCCGACCGGTTTTCGTCCCGAGAGCAGCCAGAGGCCGAGGACGATCTCCCATTCCAGCACGGCGAATTGAGCGGTCATGCTCGCGAGCCTACCGAACTGGGCGTAAGGTGCGACGTTCAGTCCATAAAGTTTCAACCCCGCCGCCGCCAAGAGTAGGACACCGAGCGCTACGCGAACGTAGAGAAAGCCCCGGATGTGAAAATGGGGGGGGGGGGCGCAATTTGGGATGTAGCTGAAGCCATGTCAGGCGCTCGGGTAAGAGCCACGATTGGTGAACTGGATAGGATCGTAAGCGTGAGAAAAATGGATGTCAAGAACAAAATGGAGACATTTCTTTCGCATTGAGATCAATGGCTGAAATATACGTCGTCGCCATAAATAGTGCAAGAATGTAGCAGGGCGCCGACATGGCGCACGGTCGCGCGTTGGCGAACGTCAACTCAGACCCAATCGTTTCAACCGGCTGATCAATGTGCTGCGCGCCATGCCGAGTGCCCGCGCCGCCTCGGCCTTGTTGCCGCCGGTCGCCGCCAGCGCTCGCACCAGATGCTCGCGCTCGCGCCGTTCGTGATCGGCGTACTCCGCCTGCACGGAGTCGGCCAGCTCCGGCAGTGTCGCGCCGGCGCCGTTCGTCGGCTTCCAGGCTTCGAGGATGCCGTCGCCGTTCGAGCGTGGAGCATCGCCGCCGGCTTCCCACAGTTCGAGCGGTAGTTCACTCGTCGTGATGGTCGGCCCCTCGGCGATCACCACCGCCCGCTGGATGACGTTTTCGAGCTGGCGGATATTGCCCGGCCAGTGGTACGACTTGAGCGCGACGAGTGAATCGTCGTCGATCGACGTGACCGGGTTCTCCAGGCGCAGGCCGAATCGACGTAAAAAATGTTGGGCCAACTCCGGGATGTCCTCGATCCGCTCGCGCAGCGGCGGCACGCGGATCGGGAAGACGTTCAGCCGGTAAAACAGGTCCTCGCGAAACCGTCCCTGGCGAATTAGCTCCTCCAAATCCTGGTGCGTGGCCGCGATGATGCGCACGTCCACCTTGATCGGGTCGTTCGAGCCGACACGTTCGAGGGTCATTTCCTGAAGGACGCGCAGTAGTTTCGTTTGCACGTCGAGGGTGATGTCGCCGATCTCGTCGAGGAAGAGTGTGCCGCCGTGGGCCGACTCGAAGCGGCCGGGCTTGTCGCGCATGGCACTGGTGAACGCACCTTTGACATGGCCGAACAGCTCGCTTTCCAGCAGGCCAGGCGCCAGGGCGCCGCAGTGGACCTTGATGAACGGCTGGGCGGCGCGCGGACTGTTCTCGTGCAAGGTGCGGGCCAGGATTTCCTTGCCGGTGCCGCTCTCGCCGCGGAGCAACACCGCCGAGGGGCTAGCCGCTACCTTCTTCACCACGCCCAGGAGTTGCCGCACCTGCGGACTGCTGCCCACCACGCCCGAATCGGCAATGAACGACCGCGCGTCAGGAATCGGGACAGGAATTGTCTGCCTGGACGCCAGACTTTCTCTCCCTGATTCCCGAATCCTGACTCCCGATTCCTCACTCCTCACCACCGCTCCGGCCTGGAGCTGGGTTTGCAGAGCCAGGATACGGCGTTGTTGCTCGGCGATCTTTTCCACCTTGGTTTGCAGATCGCGGTTCAGCGACTCGATGGTGAGATGACCCTCGGCACTGACCAGGGCCAGGGCGCTCAGCTGGGCGAAGGCGGCCAACAGCGTCAGATCGTCCGGGCCGTAAAAGCCATGCTCTTTCGGGCCGAGGATAAGCAGGCCGAGGAGTTCGCCTTCGTGGGACAACGCCTGGGCTACCTCGCCGCCCAGCAAGCGCAGCTGGCGGCGAACCGGTTCGGGCGCGACCAGCCGGTCGCGTGTCCAAAGACTGCCGCGCGCCGACAGCGTTTCGACCACGGGGCAGCCGGACGACAGCTCCGTCAGTCCCGGCGCCGGTCCGAGCGTGTCGGCAAGGTGGTACAGAGGCGGACTGCCGCGGCGCAGGAACACCGCGCCCGACGGCACGCCGAGCAGCTCGGCCGACGTTTGTAAGAGCCTTTTCGCCAGCGCTTGCGGGTCCACGAGCTGATCGATCGCCTGGCGCATCCGTAAGAGGGTGCGGTCGAGCTGGTACTTCTCGCGGCGGAAATGCCGGTCGAGGACGAGCTTGAAACGGCCGCGGGCGATGTCCAGCACGACGAGCAAAAGCAGGGCGGCGCAGGCGGCGCCGAGCGCCTGGCCCAGCGACGGCCCGTCGCTGCCGCGCCGCCCCACGAGGACGACGCCGACGAACACGAGGCCGTAGTAGACCAGGCCGACCAGCGAGCTGATGAGGAAGTAAATCACGCCGGAGCTGATGATCTGGTCCAGTTGCAACAGGCGGTAACGGGTGATGCTGATGGTAAAGGCCAGCGTCACGCACGCCGAGGCCGCGAACATCGGCCAGGTCGCTCCGCCGCCGCCGAAATCCTCCTGCCGGAGATAGGCGAGGTAGAGGGAATAGCCGATCGGGACCAGGGCGGTGAGACCGCCGAAGAGAATCCACTTCACCTGATTGCGTTCAGTCGTGTTGACGGCGCTACGCAGGCTGTGGATCAGACAGACGATGCTCGCCAGATACCAGAGGAGGGCGACGCCGAAGTAAACGTAAATCTCGTAGCGCATCTCCTGGAGCAAGGGCGCGAGAGCATGAGGCGCGAACCAGCGGATGCGCAGGAACCCGGATACGAGCAACAACAGGAACAACAGCGGCGGCCCGTAGACCACGGTGAGGATCCGGCGCGGGTGTCGTTCCAGCAGGCTCTTCGGCCGGGGGAAGAGCAAATAGAAATGCAAAGCGACGGCAGGTAGGAGTACGGCACTCGTCATGAAACCGAGCAACAACACCGGCTGGGTGACGATGCGCCACCAGTTGTAGCCGCCGATGTACGCTCCCAGGGACACGATGCAGAGCCGAAAGAACTGAGCGGCCGCACGGTCTTCGCCGCGCTTCCAGAAGACAAACGCCCCAACGACGAACAGGCCGATCTTAAGAAAGAACCACAGGACTGAGGGAACGATCGCCTCGATCGGGGGCGGACCGAGAGCGCACCAGACCGAATGCGGGTTGGGATCGGTCCCGCGAAGGTAATCGACGCGCACCAGCTTGTGTCCGTCCAGCCACAAGTAATGTCGGTTCGGTTCTTTGAGGTTCTCTTCAGTCCCCGCCTCCGCCGGATCATTACGGAGTTCGACGAGCTTGCGCACTAGCTGGGACCAGTTCTCGATGGGCTGGTCCCCAATCTGAACGATCTTATCCCCCGGACGCAGAGTTTCCTGCTGATTCGGAGGATTGAGGAACTCGCCGTAGAAGTGATTCACGACCGGAGTGAAAGAACAACGGATACCGATCTCTGGGGTGAAGAGGACAAAACTGAGCACCGAGACAGCATAGCCGAGGACGAGGAAAGCAGCGCCGAGGATCGCTAGTTGGTGGCGTCTGCCTTTTTCCTGGTAGAACTTGCTGGCACGCGCATAGGCCGAACCCAGCCGCCGAGAGGCGTTCGTCCAACCTCCTCGGATAGTTGGGTCCACAGAGCGCATGCCCTTGCTCCCACGGTTGCTTCGACTGCATTCGCCACGTTCGACACGGCGCCGATAATTCGGCGCCGACGCATAACCTCATGTCAACAAGGCGATTATGATCCCTGCCTGACAAAAGTCGCCGAAGACAATCGGTCCTACGCTTGTGACAATGTAACGACCCGTACCACGCAAGTCAACCAGGTCCAACGGGCTTAGCCACTTCGACAAGGCAGTATCCGTTAAGATAAGCAGGGGAAACAATGGGCTGCGAGGATGAATCAGCCAAAAAACAGTCTACTTCGATCACTTCATCGTCTGCCGCTCTCAGATCAGAGTATTGAACAATGCCTTTTGACCAAGCAACCCAATCAACCCAGGATGTGACCGAATTTCGGCGCTCAGCGCCGATTGTTGACCATTGCACCCTTGATGCCGGTGACGATAAATGGTCGAGTCGTTTTCGTCGATGTGTAAATGTCATCTGCCAAACAGCTTGCGAAAATCGTATGGATGTTGCAACAAAACGCGGCGCGTGCCCTATCCCGGTATGGGGAGTGCATTAGCAGGAGATGCATCAAGGACGAGCTACGACAATTAACGGGAGACGAGGCGTGCGGGCGACGACTGATTGGTTGGCAGCGAGTGGTGCGGATTTCAGTCCTTCTGGAGGTCGAACGGGGCATGCGCAACTAAGGCATTACTCCGCCCGCTTCAGCGAATGGGGGGATGGACCGCCGCTGGTTCTCGTTCCTGGACTGGCCGGCGGCTTTGAATTGCTCGGCCCTCTGGCGCGCTCGTTATCGCGCGATTACCGCATCATCACCTATCAACTCCGCGGCGAGGACGACTGCTTCGCACTTCGGCGCAGGTTCGGCCTGAACGACCTGGTCGAGGATCTCCACGAGTTTCTCGATTGGCACGGGCTGGAAAGTCCGGCCGTACTCGGCGTGTCCTTCGGGGGCGTACTGGCCACGGAGCTGGCGGCCCGTTACCCGGCCCGACTGTCCGCACTCGCACTTCAGGGAGTCGGAGCACGTTTCGAGCGTGGGCTGTTGCAGCAGGTCGCCAGCATCGTGCTGTCCCGCTATCCGTTGCCCTCGGACAATCCCTTCGTCAACCAGTTTTTCAATCTTCTCTTCGGCGCCCGGATGAAGCCTGGGCCGCTGGTCGAGTTCGTGACCCGCCTCTGCTGGCAAACCGACCAGAGCGTCATGGCTCACCGATTCCATCTGGTCGAGTCGTCGGACCTGTCCCCGCGCCTATCGCGTGTGCGCACGCCAACTCTCCTGCTTTCCGGGGCGAGAGACCTTCTGGTGTCCGACCAGAGCCTGAGCGATCTGGCCGACGGAATCGTTGGCTCGCACGTCGTGCGCTTGAATGGCTGTGGCCACCTCGCCTTTGTGACCCGCGCCGAACAGGTGGCCGGAGAGGTCAAGCGATTCTTAGGGCTGGCGGACAAAACCCGTTAGCCCGACGCGCCAGCGAGGGAACAACGGACCCCCTCATGAATCCAGTTAAGGGTATTGCATCAGAAAACTCCGGGAGTAGGACAGCTGTACCACCAGCATAGCAGAAGCGGCGGGGCAAGCCCGCCGCCTTCCCATTGAACGTGAATCCCTACAACTTGGAGGGCGAGTACCTTCCAGCTGCTTAACTGGATGCATGAGGGGAACTACTGACCCCTCGCTGGCGCTTCGGGCTAACCTCCGTTTGTTTGCTAGCCCTTGACATCAATACTTCGCCACGTCTCCCTGCTGGCGCATCCCGGCCTTCGCCAGTGACGCGCTCGCCCCGTCGAGCATCATCTTCAGTTCGCTGTTGAGCGCCAGGAACTGCCAGCCTTCCTCGGCGCGGGCCTTCACTTCCTCGCCGCTGAAACAGTGGACGCCGGCCGCGACGCCGTGCTTCTTGCACGTCGCCAGAATGTGCTTCATCGCCTGGCTCGTTGCCTCGCCGTTGGGAGGACGGCCGTCCTTGCCGCGCATGCTCGCCGCCAGGTCGTTCGGGCCGACAAAGATGGCGTCGATGCCCGGCACCGAAAAGATCTTGTCCGCGTCCTCGACCGCCTTGATGTGCTCGCACTGCAGGACGATCAGCAGCTCTTCGTTGGCGTGGGCGAAGTAGTCGGGTCCGGTGGTCTTGAAGTTCAGGGCGTGGACGCTGCCGCCGACGCTGCGGTCGCCGTGCGGCGGATACAGGCAGGCGGAGACGGCGGCCTCGGCCTCGGCGCGGCTATTGACCATCGGCACGACGATGCCATGCGCGCCGTTGTCCAGAACGCGCTTGATATGGTCGTGCCGGTTGGCCGGCACGCGCGCCAGCGGTACGCAGTCGGCGTCGGCAATGGACGCGAACATGTGCGTCGCCGTCTCCCAATCGACGAGGCTGTGTTCGATGTCCACCGTCAGCCAGGCGAACCCGGCGCGGGCCATGAACCGGGCCGCGGTGATGCTGCCCAGCGACAGCCAGGTGCCCACTGACGGCTGGCCGGCCTTCAACGCCCGTTTGACCGGGTTTGGTCGCATTGCGGTTCTCCTATTTGAGCACGCTATTTGAGCACGCGGCGCCAGCAAGTGCACTTGCTGGCGCCGCGTGCTCAATTGCGTGCTCAATCGTCGATGAAGCGCCTCCGCGGCGGCGGCAGGTGGCGCTCAGGTTTCTTGGCGCTGACGGCGTGCATTTCGTGCGGCACATCGTCGTCCACCGGCGGGACCACGTCGTCCTCGTCGTGGAAATGTGGATCTTCGTACTCAATGTGGACGCGCGGCTCGGATATGGCCTGCGGTTCGGGGGAGTCGGCCATGAGAGGTCTCCTCGCTCGAAGGATCGTTAGGCCCGCCACCCGCTGCGACGGGCTGCGGGCATTATATACCAGACGGCGTTTTCGTTTAGACGCGAGGTTTGGAGAGTCTGGCGCTTGCGGCTATTGACCTTCAGGTAATTAAGGTCGTGTTCGAGAGAGAGGGGCCGAGGCTGAGCGCAGCGTTACTGATCTCGAAATGATTCCTCGCCAGCCCGTGGTCAGCGACCACGGCGATGGCGATCAACAAGCCGGGTCGCCCAACCTCGACGAAAAACAGGGATTCAGCCGAAGCTGACGTTTTTCGACGGTAAATCTGCCCCGACAGAGTACAATCTCTGAGCCGCGGTTCGATGAAGAGCATTCCGCCGCACTACGGAGTCTCGCGATGGACGAGTCCGCCGACAGCGCCACACAGAAGCCGATCTACCCGATCAGCGATCTGGAGATCAAGGACGCCCACCTGATCTTTTCCGCCGTCTGGGATGACCTCGTGGAGAAGAAGGGCCAGGACAACCTGCGCTTCCCGCGCGAGTTCATCTGGCTGGGCGGCGCCCCGGGCGCGGGCAAGGGCACCAACACGCCGTTCATCGCCCAGACGCGCGACATCACGGCCCCGCCCATCGTCATCAGCAACCTGCTCACCAGTCCCCAGGCCATCGCGATCAAGAACTCCGGCGGCATGGTCGGCGATCGCGAAGTGATCGGCCTGTTCTTCGAGGAGCTGCTGCTGCCGCAGTATTACGAAGGCGTCATCATCGACGGGTTTCCGCGCACCATGGTGCAGGTGGAATGTCTGAAGCTCTTCTACCACGCCATGCTGGAACTGCACAACGAGTACCGCCCCGGCCCGCTGGCCCGCTTCTTCCGCAAGCCGATGTTCCGCATCGCGCTGCTGTTCGTCAGCGAGGAAGTCAGCGTCCAGCGACAGTTGAAACGCGGTCTGGAAATCCAGGAGCACAACCGCCAGGTGCGTGCGACGGGCGTCGGCAAGCTGCGCGAAGAGCGCGTCACCGACGTCGATCCAGACCTGTGCCGCAACCGCTACCGGACGTTCAAGGAAACGACGTTCGAGGCGTTGCAATCGCTGCGCAAATTGTTCCACTTCCACTTCATCGATGCCGAGGGCGATCTGCAAGAAGTGCAGCGGAACATCTTGCAGGAGTTCACCTACCAGAGTTCGCTGGAGCTAAGTCCCGAGGTCTTCGACCTGATCCGCCACATCCCCATCGCCGGCCAGCTGGCGCTGCACGCGCGCCAGGAACTGGTCGAGCGCCTGGAGCAGTACGAGGAAGAGAGCAAGCCGTTGTTTCAACAGGTGGTAAAGCTGGTCGAGGAGAAGATGATTCCGATCGTACGGGCGCACGCGATCTCCGGCCACGCCCGCATCAACACCGAGGACGAGCTACTGAACAACCCGCTAGCGCTGCGGATCATGATCGACGTGTTCTCCGAGCGAGGCTTTCACGCCTCCGTGGACATTCACCGCATGGACGTGCCGGAGCGGATCAACCCGGAGACGTGGGAAATCATCTGCCGGACGAAAAAGGTCTATCGGATCGAAATCCGCTACCAACCATCCGACATCCGCCGCGGACATTGAGAACCGACGATTGAGGAGCCGCGCACGCAGTAAGCGGTTTTCACGCCGCTTACTGCGTGCGCGGCTCCTCAAACAACGACACTACTGACGTTCGCCCCGCCTTGACAGCCTACCGCCCTTGCCGCTACTCTCCTGTGTAGCGCCACCCGCCGGGACGGGCCGCCCGCTCTCTCGTTTTTGAAGGGACTCTGCCCATGCAGCTCGTCGCTCCCGACATTCTCGATGCCGCCGTCGGCCTGTCGCCCACCCTCACCATTACCGGCCTGCTCGTCGGCGTCCTGCTCTGGTGCGCCGGCGGCTTGACGCACCGTTTCTGGGTGGTGCTGGGCGCCACGCTCATCGCGGGCGTCGTCGGCCTGTTCGTCGGCAAGCGCTTCGACATGCAGCCGCTCGTCGCGGGCCTTTTGCTCGCCATCTCCATTGGCGCGCTGTCGCTGTCCCTGTTCCGCATCGTGCTGTTTCTCGCCAGCGGCAGTGCGGTCCTGTGGCTGGCCGGGGCCATCGCGCCGTCGTGGGACGAGCCGATCGCCTGCTTCCTCGCCGGCGGCCTGATGGGCATTTGCCTCTACAAAATGTGCGTCATCGCGCTATCGAGTTTTGGCGGCACCTTGCTGATGAGCTATTCCGGCCTGCTCCTGGCCGCGACGTTCGGCAAGGTCGATGTGGTAGCACTTGCGGGTAAGCACGGACCGCTGCTGAACTGGGGCGTCGGCACCGTCACAGTCGTGGGCATCCTGGTGCAGTTCCTGATCCAGCGCCGCCGTAAGAATTTGGCGAAGCAGAGTGAACAGGACGAGGACGAGGAATATTCGCGGCGGCGAACGAAGAAGCAGGAGCGGAAAGCGTCGCTCTGGGAGCGCGTGACCGGCGGCCAGCGCAAGGCAGGGTAGTGCTGTTAGGGCAGTTCGCTGCGGAGCGCCCTTTTCGACGTGGGCCGTCTTTATCTCCCTGACGAAGATCGGAACCGAGTCGCGCCTCTTGTTGGCCGGAATTTGCTTGCAACCACGAAGGATGGTAATATAACTATTCTGTTCTAACGAATAATTCATGTGTTTCGCATCATTCAATGCGAGGGCTCTCCCATGGCGAAGTCTCGCCACCCCGTTGCGGGCGCGACTCGACGCGGCTTCACGCTCATTGAACTGCTGGTGGTGATCGCCATCATCGCAGTGCTCATTGGCCTGCTGCTCCCCGCCGTCCAGAAGGTCCGCGAGGCTTCGGCCCGGACCTCGTGCTCGAACAACCTCAAGCAGTTCGGCATCGCCTTCCACGCTCACCATGACACCCTGGGGTACTTCCCAACCGGAGGGACCGGCTGGTGGATTCCCCCGACTTATCTCGCGCCGGGACGACCGGCGACCGGAACCGCGCAGCAAGGCGGCTGGGGCTTCCAGATCCTGCCTTTCATTGAGGGCGACAACGTCTACAAGGGCGGCGGCGGCACCACCATCGACGCCTGCCAAATCACAGCCATTGGCACGCCTGTCAAGACGTTCTTCTGTCCCTCTCGTCGCGCTCCGATCGCCCTTTCCACCGGCAATTGGTATCCCCCTTCCGGCACCTATGCTCACGCCATGACCGACTACGCGGCCAGCAATATTGAAAACACCGGCATGATAGCCTACGGCTACGTGGGCCGTCGAATCGCCAACGTCAGGGACGGTCTGACCAACACGCTCATGCTCGGCGAGAAGCGCATGGACCTTACCAATTTGAATCAGTTCCAGTCGGACGACAACGAGGGCTACACGTCTGGTTGGGACCACGACACGGTTCGTCTATCGAACATTCAACCCGCACTGGATTCCAACAACGGCAGCGGTTGGGGAGAGCAACGCTTCGGCTCGTCTCATCCGATGAGGTTCAATGTCGTCTTCGGAGACGGGTCCGTGCGAGGCATCAGTTACAGCATCGACGTGACCATCTTCTCCTACCTGGGCAATATCGACGACGGCAAGGTCTTCGACCAGAATTCCTACTAATTCAGCTCTAAAGGGAGTAAATGGCGGGAATCGGCCTGCCGTTTACACCCTTTCCCTATCTCTCCTTCAGGTAATCGCGAACGTGAACCTCTCCACTGCTCGACTCCAGCTGCGCCCCATCGTCATCGGCTTGCTGGCCGCGCTGCTCATTCCCGCGTGCGGCACGAGCGGCCCCAAGAAGTACCAGGTGACGGGCCGTGTTACGCGCGGAGGGAAACCGCTCGAAGTGAATGCCATGACGGGCAAACTGGTAGTTACGTTCGTTCCGATTGTGGAGAATAGCAAGGAACTCGTCGATCCGAATCATGCCGTCATCGAGGCCACAACGGGCAAGTTCAAAGTGCCGGGGACCGACGGGAAAGGCATCGCCGGAGGAAAGTACCGCGTCTGCATCTCTCAGTACGATCCTTTTCCGACGACCGACAAGCTTCAGGGAAAGTTCGCCGAGGGTAAGTCGCCGATTATCCGCGAGATCAAGGGAGACGAGGACATCGAAATCGACATCGATAAGCCCAATGGCTGACCGCGCTCAACTGCCGCTTGCGGCTTCGCGGGCCTGACCGCTAAGCCGCAAGCGGCGTCCTCCCACCGTCTGATACAGTTGACTACCGAGAGACTACCCGGTAGTCTCGATGTAGGTGAGTCATCGCCCACCCCGCCTGCCTGCCACACATTTTCGGACGGTCACTCATGCCGCGCTCGATCAGGCCTTGTCCTGGCCCGCTGACCCGTCGTCATTTTCTCAAGATCGGCGCCCTTTCCCTCGGGGCGGTTGGCACCAACGGGCTGCTGCCGCTGACGCTGTCGGCGAAAGACTCTCCCTCCGGGCCGGATACGTCCGTCATCTTCATCTGGCTGCCGGGCGGGCCGCCGCACATGGAGACGTTCGACATGAAGCCGGACGCGCCCGCGGAATATCGCGGAGCCTACCGGCCGATCCGGACCAACGTGCCGGGACTTGACGTATGCGAACACCTGCCGCTGCACGCGCGGATCGCCGACAAGTACGCCCTCATCCGCTCGATCGCCCACCAGTTCGCCGACCACGGCGGCGGCCACAAGCGCTTCCTCACCGGCCGCGACCCACTGGAACCGACCGGCTTCGTCAACGATTACCCCGCCGTCGGCTCGATGGTCGCTAAAATGCGCGACGACATTCGCCGGGGCGTGCCGAACTACATCTCCGGCACCGACGGCGGCCGCGACGGCATCGACGTGTTCAGCTTCGGCTCGGCCTATCTCGGTCCCTCCACTCATCCGTTCAGCGTCGTCGGCGACCCCGCCAGTTCGCAATTCAAGGTCCGGAATGTCTCCGTGACCCCGGAAGCGGGCGCCCGCCTCAGCGAGCGGGCCGAGTTGCTGCGCGGCCTGGAACGGCCCGTCGCCTCCGTCGATGCGACCGGCACCGCGGCGGCGATGGACCATTTCAAGAAGCGTGCCCTGACGTTGGTCACGACCGACACCGCGCGCAAGGCGTTCGACCTGGAGATGGAGCCGCAACGGTTGCGCGAGCGCTATGGCATGCACGTCTGGGGCCAGCGCTGCCTGATGGCGCGTCGGCTGGTCGAACACGGGGCCAGTTTCGTGACGATGGTGCTGGAGAACCCGTACCAGGGCGGCCTATCGATGCCGAAGGACGGCACCTACAACTGGGATTCGCACGCCGTCAACTGCCACATCTTCAACGACACCGAACGGCGCCTGCCCTATCTCGACCGGGCGGTGACGGCGCTGATCGAGGATCTGTACGCCCGCGGCCTCGACAAGAAGGTGCTGCTGATCGTGACCGGCGAGT
>JBBQPD010000067.1:0-12924 GCA_038331535.1 Gemmatales bacterium
ACGCCGTCACCTTTTCCGGAAAGCCATCGCCCACCTCTTCACGCAATCGCTCCGTCCATTGCACGAGCGTTTTCCGCGTCGCCTCAAACAGCCGGGTGATTGCCTCACGACCCAGTCGATGCGTCAGGGCCAGCGGCGACAAGCGCGCCGCGTGCAGAATCTCGTCGGAGTAGGCATTGCCGATGCCGCTGAAGAGATGCGGATCGGTGAGCGCCCGCTTGAGCGTGTGATTCTCGCGCGTCAGCGCAACGGCGAAGGCATCCAGGTCGGCGTCGAGAACTTCCAATCCGCCCGGATCATGTTGTGCCAGCGCCTGACGGCCGCGGACGATGTGCAGCGACGCCCGTTTCTTCGAGCCGGCCTCCGTCAACGTCAACGTTCCGTCCGCGAAGCGAAACGCGGCCAGGCTGAACTTGCCGGCCAACTTGGCGCCGGCCGGCTTCCAGTGCAGCCGGCCGGCGATCATGAGATGCAGGACGAGAAACAACACGTCGTCGAAGCCCCAGACGATGCGCTTGCCCAGGCGAAAGAGGCGGACGATCCTGCGGCCCTCCAATTCGCGGAGCGGCGGCTCAAACGTGCGCAGCAGAAACGGACTGGCGATCTCCGCTTTTTCGAGCACGTGGCCTTGAATGCGCGGTTGCAGGCGTTCGAGGTAGACGGTGACGTCGGGAAGTTCGGGCATGGGAGCGTCTTGTTTACGTTTCGCGCGAAGCGCCGGTCGATCCAATCACTCCACGACTTCCTCGACCCGGCGCCGCCGGCACGCCTCGCCATAGGCCGTTTCAAGGTCCAGCGGCACGCACAGTTCCGCCGCCAGCGATAGCGGCACAACGGGCAGCGCTTCACCAACCGCCAGGGGAAAGGACCACGTCAGCACCTGTTCGCTCCCGTCGCTTCGTACCGGCCGATACGCGACGGCATAAAGCGAAGGCGCGTTCGTCATCGCCAACGATGCCTCCAGACCGAGGAACGCGATCAGTTCGTTGTGGAGATTGCCGCGCCGGCTGGTGATGACGTCCACCACGACGAGACCGATGCCGCGTGACAGATAGGTCGCGCACTTCGCCACGAACAGACGCCGCTTGAGGTCGCGGTCCTTGTTGCCGGGACTGACCAGCTCAACCGTTGCGACGAGCGTGCGGCCGCCTTCCGTGGAGTGAATCTCAACAGTGCTGCTGGGAGGGAAGAGGGCAGGCAGAATGGTAGGGGCCGTCGCCGGCGTCCACACAGTCCGCGTCGCCGTGGCCGTGCTGCCGGCGTCTGATTCCTGCCCGGATTCGGTGAATGTCGCCACGTCGATTTCGATGCCAGGCTCCGAGTGGATATGCTCCAGGGCGATATAACCGGACGGCAGAACGCCGTCGTTGAGCGCATCGGCGAGAGCGCTGGCCCAGGTCGTATGAAAGGATTCCCACGGCCGACGGGTACTCAAAGGCGGGCGAAAATGATCGAGCAGCGGCATGGAGTCGCCTCCGAAGTCGGTCGTTTCAGGCGAACGGGTTGACGACCGTGACCGTATCGTAGGCCGCCCCAGCGCTGAAATCTTCGGAATAGAGTGTATCGACCTCTGCTTCCAAACACGCGGCGAGCAACATGCTGTCCCAGTGAGAGAGGCTGTAGCGCGAACTGAGGTCCAATGACCGCCGCAGGACCGCCATGCCGGGGAAAAGGAGCGGAAATAGAACCAGCGCCGAATCCAGATACACTTAAACGTCTGTCGCGGAAATCCGCCCCTGAGCCTTCCCGCGACGGAGACAATTAAGGTACTCGCCGGCTACCTGCCAGGGGAGGACGGTGTCTACCGGAGGCGTGCTCAGGCGCGCTAGCAGGGCGACCGCCTTGGTCCGTTTCACAGCCTCGATTTGATCTACCGAATACACGAGGACGTTGGTGTCAACGGCGTTCATGTAGTTCCTCGCGGGTCGGCCGCTCTCCGCCGAGGCTGATGGGTCGTTCCGCGATTAACTTACAAAAGGCCACGAAGGCGGCCGATGGCCCGGCTCCTTCCGCGGGAAGCGGCTCGACATGGACCGCAACTCGGCTATGATTCGGCAGCGCCAGCGGGGTGTCGAGTTGTAGCGTCCCGTTGACGACAGTGCCGGTGACGTGCTCGGTCATGATGCAACCTCCGTGGAAAGGAAAGGGAAGGCGTCTCCAGGAGATTCTATCAGCAAAGGCCGGCCGATTGTCACGGCACGCCGGCTGTCTTCGCGGCTTCGGGGTCGATTTCCGGAGTATCCTTACCCTTCGCGCGATTCGGGTCAATTCGCTGCCCGTCAAGTTCGAACTTTGTGACATTCCCTCCGGCGTCGTATGTCACGTGGAGATCGCGACCGAAAACGGAGTGCTGAACAACGCGGCATGCTTCATAAGGCCCGGCCACAACCTCAAACAGTCCGAAAGTCATTCCGACACACATGGTCCAGACTTCGCCATCATACTTTTGCTCGGCGATTTTCTGTCGCGTGTGAAAAACATCAACACGGTTTCCTTCGACAACTTCGCTTGTGTCAGGGGTGCCGAACTGGGCGTGAACTTCTTGAGAAGTAGTCACCGTTCGCAGATCCTTGCCACTCCGGGCGATCACGGCCGAGCAGCCCGGCAGGACGAGAAACATCGCAGTCAGAAGTACGCAGAACGATCGCATGGGCGCCCTCCAAGAGAGGCTATTTCGGGCACGGATACCAAAACGGAGGGCGAAGGATAGACAATGCCCGCTTTTTGTCAAGGTCGAGAGACTACTACCAGTCCGGAGCGCCAGCGACGGATCCCACCCGTCGCTGGCGCTCCGGGCTGGTGAGTAATTTTCGCGCCGCGAGCATTTTTCTCAAAAACTCCCCTCCCCACATCGTACCCGACCCGGTAGCCGCGCAATCATGGCGACGCCCCGCCGCCCGGCGCGTTCAACGGGTTCGCCGATTGTAGTTGCAACTTCTGGATGCACACGAGCCGATGGGTTACATCGACGCCGTAGGTGACGATGATGTCCCATTCGGTCGCATTGTACATCGTCATGCCGAGATTTCGGTAATGGAAGAGCGGATTGCCCCAGCTGACAGGATCGTTCTTCAGGCGGTCAAGGATGCGAGCGAGCGCTGCTTTCAGAGTTGATAAAATCCCGAGCGTCGGCGCGCGCCTTAGCCAATCTTTGGCCGTGTCGAGCGCCGGTTTCAACGTGGTGATCTGATAGCCGCCGGGCGAAGAACCGGTCATTTGCCAGGCACCTCGTCGGCGTTCGGATCAGACACGTCGAATTCGTTCAGCAAATCCTGGAGCGTCTCGCCGGTCGCCAGCGCCTCCGCCAATTCCTCTGCCGTAATCGGCTCGATCGGTCCCGTCAGCAAATGAACGGCACACAGAAGATGGCGGCGCTCGGTGGCGAGGTCGCTGGATTCGCCCGGCGGTGGTGTCCAGCCGACCTCGTCGCTGTCGCTGCTGAAATGCAAACCGTGCTGCGCGAACCAGGCGCGCTCCTCGGGAGCGAGTCCAAGCTGGCCGCGAATTACCGCAGCGAGATGCCGTCGCAGCTTGGCACACTCGGCAGCCAGGGGGAGCGCGGTCGGGACGATTTCGATTTTCGCACTCATGGAAATGCCTCCGTAGAACGGCTGTCCGAGTCAATCATACCCTATCTGCTTCGGCCGAATTAGAACGAACGATTTTTCTCAAAAACTCCTCTCCCCACAACGTACCCGACCCCGGTAGCCTCGCGATCATGGACACCACCAACCGCACCGCTCGCCCGCGGTCGCGGCTCGTAATGGTCGCGGCCCCGCGGTCGCGGCCCTGAATGGAGATTGCGATGCCCTCCCTCCTCGCCAACGTCCTCGCGCGCCTCGGCGGCTGGCTGCGGGGCAAGAACGTGCCGCCGGCGCTGACCGGACCGCAGTGGGGCGGCACGCGCTTCCTCGACGCCTATAAGCGCAACCGTGCCCCCACGCCCAACGAAATCATGGCGGAACTCAAGAACACCGCCTGGAGCTGCGCCAGCATCAACGCCGCCGTCTGCGCCAGCTTTCCGCCGCGCCTCTACGTCGCCACGCGCCGCGGCCAGGCGGCCCCGAAATGTCTCACCAAGGCGCTCCCCGGCCCTGAAGAACGCCGCCTCCGTTCCGCGCCGCATCTGGCGCTGCACACGCGCGGCGTCGATCGGCTCGAAGAGGTGACCGCTCATCCGCTGCTGACGCTGCTGCAACAGGTGAATCCCGTTCACAATGCCTTCGATCTCTGGGAATTGACCACGCTCTATCAGGAAGTCCACGGCACCGCGTACTGGTATCTCGACCGCGGTCCGCTGGGCACGCCGCGCGCCGTCTGGACGCTGCCGGCGCAGAACGTGACGCCGCAGCGCGGGCCGGACAGTGCGAACCTCGTCGATTATTACCTGTACCGCAGCGGCATCCGCGAACAGCGCTTCGCGCCGGAGTCGGTCATCGCCTTCCGCTATCCCGATCCGAAAGACCCGTACTCCGGCGGTCTGTCGCCGCTGCGGGCCTGCTACGAACAGGCGGCGCTTACCAGCGACTTTGCCGCGTTCAAAAAGGCGAAATTCGAGAACCATGCTGTCCCCGACGCCCTTATCTCGCCGGACGAGGTCATTGGCGAAGAGGAGCGCGATCGCCTCGAAGCGCAGTGGAATCAACGCTTTCGGCGCGGCGGCAGCGGCCGGGTCGTCGTCGCCGAGAGTTCGCTGAAGGTCCAATTGCTGGCCCATTCGATGGGCGATCTCGCCGCCCTGGCCGACATGAAGGCGACGAAAGAGGACATCTGCGCCGCCTTCCACGTGCCGCTGTCGTTCCTGACCTCGGAGACCAACCTCGCCAACTTGCAGGCGGCGGAGCACCAGCACATGGCCAAGGCGATCACGCCGCGCCTGCTGCGCCGCGACGAGAAGATGAACGAACAACTGGTGCCGCTGTTCGACCCCTCGCGCCGGCTGTTCCTGGCGAGCGAAGACCCGGTGCCGATCAACCGCGAGCTGACGGCGAAGGAGCAAGAGTTGAAGCTCAAGTATGGAGTGTTGACGATCAACGAGGTGCGCGGCGAGGACGGACTGCCGCCGGTGCCGTGGGGCGATGGGCCGTGGCTGCCGGCGGGATGGGAACAGAAAATTTAGCCACAGATGAACACAGATAAACACAGATAAGAAAAATCAAAAACTGCTCTCCCCACAACGTACCCGACACAAGTAGCCTGGGGACGCAGACGAACAACAGACGAATAATCTCTGATTTTCATCTGTGTTTATCTGTGTTCATCTGTGGCTAATTTTGGAGATCACCCGATGACACACCATCGTCACTATGGCCAGGCAGTCGGGCCGCTGGGCTTTCCGCAGAGCGACCGCGCCGCCCACGCCCTCGACGCCCTGCTCAAAACGCTGCCGAAGACGGCCGAGTTCGACTACCGGCACGCCGTCGTCACCAAGGCGCCGACCGAGCTCAATCCCGGCGAACGCTCCGACGTGTCGTGGATCTCGACCGAAAGCATCGACCGCTGCAACGAGGTCGTGGTCGCCCGCGGCATGAACGACAGTCAATTTGCGGGAAATCCGCTGGTGACGCTCGGTCATGCGTATCACCTGCCGCCTGTCGGCAAATCGCTGTGGCGGCGGCGCGTCAAGGACGGCGGCCTCGTCGGCATCAAGGCCAAGACGCAGTATCCGCCGCGCCCCGGTTCCTGGCCCGAAGGCGAATCGTGGCCGAGCGACAAGGTGTTCGCCCTCGTCCAGGCCGGCCTGCTCCAGGGCAAGAGCATCGGCTTTTTGCCGACGAAGATTCACGTTCCCGGCGACGCCGAGCGGCAGAAGAATGGCTGGGGCGACGTGTCCCTGGTCATCGACGAATGGCTGCTGCTGGAGTACGCCTGCGTCTTCCTGCCCGCGAACCAGGACGCGCTCGTCGAGGCGGTGTCGAAAGGCGCCGCCGACCTGCCGCCGGACTTCCTGCATGCGCTCGGCATCGAATTGCCGGCGCCGGGAGTCGTGCCGTTCACGGCGCTGGAGGAGATTGAACGCCACGTCGAACGCGCGCTGAGCGGCCTCGATTTCGAGGCGTTCGTGCGCGATAGTCTCGATCGCGCTATCGGGCGCGTCTGATTTCCGCCGCTTGCGGCTTAGCGGCAGTTCCCGCTAAGCCGCAAGCGGCAAAACCTCGGTAGTCGTCAGGGTCGCACTCGGAGAGACGGATTCCGAGCCGTCCGCCGTGCGCGCCTGGAGTCGGCGCCGCCGTTGTTCCGCAACCATTAACCCTCAAGAGGTTCATCACCATGTTCGTGCAACTGACGAAAGACTTCCTCGGCCGTCGCGCCGGCGAACGCATCGACGTGTCGCCGAGCGACGCCCAGCAACTGGTCGCGGCTGGCTCGGCCACGACCATCGCCGACGATCCCATCGCCGGCGCCGTCGGCCGTGCGCTCGAAGGCGCGCTCAGCCGACATGCCCAGACGCTCGATGCCGCCATCGGGCAGGCGCTCAAGGGCATCGCCGATGCCCAGGGGCAGGCAAAACGCCATGCCGTGCCGGCGCTGTTCGGCAGCGGCGAGGGCGACCCGCGCCGCTGCTTCGGCGACTGGTGCCTCGCCGTGGCCCGCGACGACCGCGGCTACCTCGAAAAGCACTACGGCTCGCGCTTCAATGAGTGGCGCACCAAGGCGGCACTCGGCGAGGCGTCCGGAGTCACCGGCGGCTACACGGTGCCGCCCGACTTCTATCAGCAGCTCATGCAGATCATGGCGGAGGAGACCGTCATCCGCCAGCGCGCCTTCGTGCTGCCGATGGCCGGGGCGACGATGCAGATTCCCTTCCTCGACGTGAGCACGGTGCAGGGCGCCGGCGTCAGCCCGTTCTTCGGCGGCGTGCAGATGTACTGGACCGCCGAGGCCCAGACGCGCACCGAGACGGAGCCGCTGTTCAAGCAGATGGAGCTGAAGGCGAACGAGCTGAGCGGCTACTCGGTCAGCAGCAACGTGCTGCTCCAGGACAGCGCCATCGGACTGGAAAAGTTCCTGATGACGCTGTTCGCCAAGGCGATCGGCTGGTTCGAGGAGTACGCCTTCCTCCAGGGCAACGGCGTCGGCAAGCCGCAAGGCATGCTGACCGCCAACGCCGCCGTCTCGGTCACGCGCGCTGGGGCGGCCCAGGTGCAGTTCGCCGACATCGCCGGGATGTGGGCGAAGCTGCTGCCAGCATCGTGGAGCAAGGCGGTGTGGCTGTTCTCGCCGTCGGTGGTGCCGCAGCTTTTGCAGCTGAAGGACGGCGCCAACCGGGCGATCTTCATCAGCATCGACTCCGGTGTGACGAAGACGCCGACGTGGAGCCTGCTCGGCCGGCCTGCGTTCGCCACGGAGAAGGTGCCGGCCCTCGGCACCAGGGGCGACCTCAGCCTGCTCGATCCGAGCTATTACGTCGTCGGCGACCGCATGGAAGTCGAGATCGCGGCCAGCGAACACGTCAATTTCCTCAAGAATCAGATGACGTGGCGCGTGGTGGAACGCATCGACGGGCAACCGTGGTTGGACAAGCCGATCACGCTGCAAGACGCGGCGACGCAGGTGTCGCCGTTCGTGGTGTTGAACTAACAGAGTAATGAGTTCCGAGGACTGAGGACTGAGCAAATGCACTCAGTCCTCAGTCCTCAGTCCTCAGTCCTCGGAACTGTGAAGGAGATTCCATCCATGTACACCGAACAACTTTCTCAAGCTCTCAGCATCGCCGCCGCCGAGATCGATCCGGTCAGTCAGGCGGCCGGCACGGTGACGAGCGGCGCCGTCGATCTGTCGAAGTTTCATCGCTCGCTGTTCGTCGTGATGGTCGGCAGCGTCGGCGCCTCCGGCACGGTGGACGCGAAGCTGCAACAGTCCTCGACCGGCTCCAGCGGCTGGACCGACGTCGCCGGCAGCAACATCACGCAGGTCACGGCCGGCAACAAGATCGTGACGCTGGAAATCCGACCCGAGCAGCTGACGGCCGGACAACGCTACGTCCGGCTGTCGGTGACGGTCGGCACCAACGCCGTGCTGATCGCGGCGCTCGCTCTGGGCGGCGAGGCCGTTCAGAAGCCCGCCAGCGCCAACGATGTCGCCGCCGTCATCCAGCGGCTGGTGGTGTAAACCGGGTGGAGGGTGAAGGGTGGAGGGTGGAGGGAAATACCCTCTTTCTTCACCCTCCACCCTCCACCCTCCACCCTCCACCCTCCACCCTCCACGAGGATCAATCATGGCCGCCAAGGACCTCATCACGCTCGCCAGGGCGAAACAAAACATCCAGGCAATCACCGACAACAGCCAGGACGCGCTGCTGGCGGTACTCATCACGGCGGTTAGCGACGCCGTCGAGAAGTTCTGCCGCCGCGACTTCACCAGCAAGAGCTACGACGAACTCTACAGCGGCACCGGCGATCATCGGCTGCTGCTGCGCGAATATCCCATTCAGTCGGTACAGAGCGTCCGCTATCGACTGGTGACGGTGCTCAAGATCACGAACACGAACCAGGCGCTCAATCAGCAGGCGCGCGTCGCCGTCACTTCGACTGGGCTGACGCTGACGCGCACGGCGTCCGGCGTCGTCTCGACCGACACGAGCGTGACCTTCGCCGGCAAGCCGACGCTCCAGGCCATGGCCACCGCCATCACCGCCCTGGGCAACGGCTGGCAGGCGCAGATCGTCGGCGATCCCGGCGGCAGCGGCGGGCCGGGCGATTACGGACTGTGGCCGTCGGCCGACCTGTACAACAAGCCGTCTTTTGGCGATGGCACGACCAGCCAGGGCGCCCTGAATGCGCGCGGCGTCTTCGCCGAGCTACGGCTGCACACCTACGAATTGTCCGGCTGGCAGTTCGATCCGCGCGGCTGGTTGCTGCGGGCCGTTCCCTACACCGACCCGGAGCTGATGCAGCCGGAAGACCTGACTTGGCCGGTTGGGCTGAACAACTTCCGCGTCCAGTACACGGCCGGCTACTCCACCATTCCCGAAGCCGTTCAGGAGGCGGCCGCGGAATGGGTGGCGGAAGCCTATTATCTCACGCTGCGCGACCCGCAGCTGTCGCACCAGCTGACCGCCGGCGGCACGGCCTCGGGCTGGAACGACGACTTCGCCCGCGGCAAACCGCCGGGAAAAATGCTCGCCCTGTTGAAGCCGTACCGCCGCTACACCGTGGGGACCAACCAGGGGTAAGGACGAGCGCAGACATACGTTGGACGAGCCGCGACCGTTAGGGAGCGGTGCCGGCGCTCCCTAACGGTCGCGGCTCGTTGACAGGTCGTTGTCATTGATCGAGTGCTGTCTGCGCGCGGTCCAAGGAGCGCCCCATGGCCGACAAATGCACGCCCGTCCGGTCCTCGTGGCTGACGCACGTCGGCACCTTCGGCGGCAAGCTCTTCGTCGCGTTCCGAAACGGCATCTGCTGCCTGTACCCGAACACCGACGACAGCTATTACCAGCTGGCGCTTACCTACGCCAGCAAGGGACACTACGTCCACCAGTGGCTCTTCAGGCTGATGCCGTACCTCCTCATCAAGAACCCATGTCCAGCGATCCTGGCACCCGACGTCGCGACAAGCTGTTGTGCCAACGCGCTGCCGCGCACGCTGCACGCCACCGGCAATCTCGGCATTGGTTCGGTGCCATTGACCTACGACGGGACGCGCTACTGGACGGGAAGTGGTGCGCCGACGTGTGGCGACACGGTGCTGCTCCGGTTCGAGTGTCAGGCCGGCGGGACGACGGCGAGCAACCTGGCGCTCGAAGGGTCGTGCGACGGCGGCATGACATGGATCGCGACCGGCCGTCATTTTGGGGCGACGTGCAGCCCGCTGTCCGCGACCTTCGATCTGGGCTTGAGCGCCGCGTCGGGTTGCATCCCTTGCGACGGGCAGACGGCGACGTTGACGGTGACGCTATGAGACCCTGCGTCTGCGACCGGGCCGCCTGCCGGCTGTGCTGGCTCTTCTTCAACGACGCGCGCTATCACGCCTTGTGGTCCGGCGTACCGTTGCCTCCGCCACCGGCGGTCCGACGGTCGTTGCCGTGCCTGCATCTTGGGACGCTGCTGGAGCGGAAGGCGTGCCTTTGCCCGCGCCGCGACGTGCGCCACTGCGACCGGGGGCATGGGCGCGTGAGTCAGGTGGCGGAGTGCGAACTGTGCCCCGATTACGAGGCGGACGAGGTGCGCTAAGCCGCCAGTGGCGAATGCCCGAATCTGCCCTCTTACTAATCGCCAATCCATGTTACGTTGCGTCGTTCCCATCCGGAGGAGGCATCTCATGCACGCTTTGTCCGTCATGCAGCCCTGGGCAGCGCTCATCGTCCTCGGCGTCAAGCGCATCGAAACACGGCCCTGGCGCACCGGCTTTCGCGGCCGGCTCGCCATCCACGCCAGCGCGACCAGGCCGCCCGGCTACGACGACCTCTGTCGCCGGGAGCCGGTGCGCTCCGCGCTGCTGCGCGCGCCGTGGAATCGGCCGCCGCGCGGCGTGTTGCTCGGCACGGTCGAGGTGTGCGATTGCATCCGCGTCGAAGACCTCGACGCGCTGAGCGAACAGGAGCGTTCGTTCGGTAATTTCGCTCCGGGCCGCTGGGCCTGGCTGCTCGCCGATCCGCAACCGTTGCCGGGGCTGGTTCCCTACAAGGGGCGGCTTGGGGTGTTCGAGATTGGCGACGAACTCGGTAGCCGCTAAGCCGCAAGCGGCAATAACTTCTTGGAGATTTCCCATGTCCATCCGTAACCGCATCACGCGGCATGTGCGCGTGCGCGCCGGCGACCTCATGCCGCACGAGCTGAATCCGCGCATCCACCGCGACGCGCAGCGCGAAGCGCTCACGGCCATTATCGAGGAGGTCGGTTTCGCCCGCTCGTTGCTCGCTTATGAATTGCCCGACGGCCGGCTCAAGCTCATTGACGGCCATCTGCGTGCCGACCTGCATCCCGACCTGCAAGTGGACGTGGAGGTGCTCGACGTGAACGACGCCGAGGCGCGGGCGCTGCTGCTGTCGCTCGACCCGCTGAGCCTTCTCGCCGATTACGACACGACCGTCCTCGACCAGCTGCGGCAGCAGACGACGACCTCGTCCGACGCGCTCGACAACCTGTGGCGCTCGATCGACGAAGCAGGCAGCTCCAGCGAGGAAACGCTGGAAAAGGCGGGCAAAGCGCCGGGCAAGGAGCCGGCGGTCGTCGAACAGTTCCTCATTCTCGTGGAGTGTCCCACCGAGAAGCAGCAGACGGACCTGCTGTGGCGCTTCCAGCGCATGGGGCTGAAGTGCAAGGCGTTGTTGAGTTGAAAATCAGAGGACAGAGGACAGAAAGACAGAAAACCTGCTCGCTGTTCTGCCTGTCCTCTGTCCTCTGTCCTCTCTGTGGTTCAAAAATGAGGTCTGCACATGAAAACCACCATCACCCTCGAAACACCCGTCGTCGAGTCGCCGCGCGTCGCGCAGGTGCGCGGCCTGTTCGATCTGCCCGAAGAGAAGACCTCGTGCCTGCGCTGGGAGGTCGATCTGCCGCTGGACGAACGACCGTGGTCCGTCGGCCTCATCACCGGGCCATCCGGCTGTGGCAAGTCCACCGTCGCCCGCCGGCTCTGGCCCGAACAGGCCAGCCGCGTCCTCGACTGGCCGGCCGACCGCTCCGTTCTCGATGTGTTTCCCGAAAACCTCTCGGTCAAGGACGTGACGGGTCTGCTGTCGGCCGTCGGCTTCTCGTCGCCGCCGGCGTGGCTGCGGCCCCAAGGCGCCCTGTCCACCGGCCAGCAATTCCGCGTCACCCTGGCCCGGCTGCTCGCCGAGGCGCTGGCGGGAACGGCGCCGCAGCCGATCGTCCTCGACGAGTTCACCTCGGTCGTCGATCGCACGGTGGCGCGGATCGGCAGCGCCGCCCTGGCCAAGACGGTCCGGCAGCACGGCCTGCGCTTCGTCGCCGTCGCCTGCCATGACGACATCATTCCCTGGCTGCAACCCGACTGGGTTTACCAGCCCGCCGAGGATCGCTTTGACTGGAGGTGTCTTCAGCGACGGCCAACCATCCGCCTCGAAATCGTTCGCTGTCAGGCATCGGCGTGGGAACTATTCGCACCTCACCACTATCTGAGCGCGGCGCTGGCCCGGTCGGCGGTCTGCTTCCTGGCGCTGTGGAACGGCCGGGCCGTGGCGTTCAGCGCCTGGCTGCCGTTCGTCGGCGCCGGACGGCCAGCGCGGCGCGAACACCGCACTGTCACGCTGCCCGATTTTCAGGGTGTGGGCATCGGCAACGCGCTGTCCGACGCCGTCGCGTCGCTGTGGCGCGGCCTCGGCTATCGCGCCCTCTCGACGACGACGCACCCGGCGATGATCGCCTCGCGCCGGCGCTCGCCGAACTGGCGGCTGAAGCGAGCGCCGAGCCTCGCCGCCGGGCGCGAGCGGACGCTGACGACGCTGAAGCACGCGACGACGCGGCTGACGGCGGGGTTCGAGTACGTGGGGCCGGCGCTGTCGCGCCGGCTGGCGCGGGCGCT
This sequence comes from Gemmatales bacterium, assembly GCA_038331535.1. GTDB lineage: Bacteria > Planctomycetota > Planctomycetia > Gemmatales > Gemmataceae > JBBQPD01. Next base: position 12,490 of record JBBQPD010000067.1, read on the forward strand.
GGTGGCGAGGTGAGGGGGTTCGGCGAATCGTGATCTCTCGTGGCCGGCCCACCCGCCAACGTGTTACAATTATCTCCACCGATGGCGGCGAGGAGGCGCGGACGATGAACGAACAGCAGTTCCCCAAAAGCTGGGATGAGCAGCGCGTCCAGCGGTTAATTGCCGACTTGGACGCGCGGACCGATGAGGAATGGATCGCAGCGGATGAGGTAGCGGCCGCCGACGGGGGCGACCAGGCTGTCATTACCGTACCCGCGGCGTTGCTGCCAGAGATTCGGCGGTTGCTCGCAGCGCACAAATCTGCCTGACCGCGCCCTGTCATCCGACGCTCGGCGATGCAATCGGTCGTTATTTCTTCCTTCCACTGAACGACGGCCAGTTACAACGGAATAGCTCCGCGCCTTCATGCAGTCGGTCGAACACCGTGGGCGGCAG
>JBBQPD010000068.1:0-12794 GCA_038331535.1 Gemmatales bacterium
GTCGCGCGGCATCTTGTTCAGCTCGTCGCAGAAGGCGCGGTAGCTGTCCGGCTTCATCTGAAGGAGGTAATAGGTCAGCCCCCAGGCCAGGGCGCGAGCCTTCTCAACCTGGACGGCGTCCGTCTCACTCGCGGCCTCGGCGTCGCGGAAGAAGCCGTCCGAGACGACCTGCTTCAGGATGTCAACGGCGCTGGCGCCCTTCTTTTCCAGGGCCTCGACGGCATGCTTCAGGTGGAGGCTGCTTGGCGCTGCGGGGCTGGACCAGGGTGAGCCGAGCGGCGCCTCGAAAAAGCTGCCCAGGCCATACTGAATCCATTCCGGGGCATCCACGTTCCGCGGCAGCAGTCCCGTGGCGTAGACCAGCTGCCGTGAGGCGAAGTGGCTGACGGTCATGCGCTCGGCGTCCGCCTCCAGCGCCTTCACCGCCACGGACAGCACCCACGGGTCCGGCGCTCCGCGCTGGACGGGAGAAGCCTTCTCCTTCAGGAAGTCCTCGACGGTCTTGTTGGACCCCTCGAACTTCTTGACTACGAAGGCCGACACCTTCTCGAAGTTCGGCTCTCGTGAGTTCAGACTCAGGTAGACGATCCCTTCGCGGCGGGCGAAAAAGCCGTCTTCGTGCCGAGAGACCAGCCGGCCTTCGCTCCCGTCGGTGAGAGCACGAAACTCCTTCAACTCTTTGACGTCCTCGTTTTGGCCGACGAATACGGGTAACTGTTCCTGGGGCATCGACAGGACGGTGCCGCGCAGGGCGTGCCAGTAATAAAACGTCTGAAACGCCTCTTCGAGCCGGTCCAGGCGCGATTTCAACTTGGACTTGTCCTGGGTATCGGCATTATGCACGAGCAGGTAGTGTTCGCTCGTCTCGGTTTTGAAGCCATTGCTGGTCAAGATCTTCACCCACGGCGACCGCGGCTGGCGCTCCACGCGGGCGCTCATTTGCGCCTTGACCTTCGCATAGGCGACGACGGCGGGGTCGGCCTTATCCTTCTCGTCCGCGGCCAACTTGTCCATCGTGACGACGAACTTGGCGAGCAGGCCGTGCGTCAAGGCCCACTCGGCCAGGGCCTTCGGCTCCATCTTGTTCTTGGTGTCGGCGAGCTTGTGCTCGAACTCCTGGTTCAGGTTGGACCGTACACGGTAATCGTTCGGCTTCTCCGTGGGCTCGGTGTACAGCGATACGTACGTGGTGGACCCAAGCACCCCGCCGCTCGGCGGCCCGGACATGTTCGTGAAACGCAAGTTATAGTTGCGATACTTCACTTGCAGCGGCAATCCCTGCTCAAACTGTTGCTTCTCCGTCTTGCTAAACGTCCTGGGGTTATCCGTCTCGACGATGACGCCGACGAAATCCGCGGGGTTCGTCGCAGGCGCCTGGGTGGTCGTGCCCATGCCCATGCCCATGCCCATTCCCGACGCGGGGGGCATGCCCACGACGCCCATGCCCATGCCCATCCCCATGCCGCCGGCGGGAGGGGTGCCGGTGTTGACGACGATGAGGAAGTAATCTGCCCGGACCAGGCCGGTCATGCCGGCGAGCAGGATAGGAAGAGTGAGTAGCCAGCGTTTCATGGCACAAACCTCGTGCGTGTCGATCCCCCGAGCGGGGGTTAGCGTTCCCCGATTCCTCTATTGTGCCGACTCCGGGGCGCGGCTGCAATGAGAATCCGCTCGCGTTGGGGCCAGTCGGTAATATAATCGCTGTCAGATTGCCAAGAACTCTCGAAGAGGGCTGTCGTCATGGGATTCAAGCTGGATCGGGTACACGTCTGGTCGGGCGAAGTGGTGGACCAGGCCGGGGGCGTCGCCGCCAAATTGGCGTTGCTGGCCCAGGCCGGTGCAAACCTGGAATACGTCTACACGCGGCGGACGCCGGAGAAGCCGGGCACGGGCGTTCTGTACGTGGCGCCGGTGACGGGGCCGATGCAGGTGCGGGCAGCCAAGGCGGCCGGCCTGACCGAATCGAACGACCCCGTCGTGATGCGCGTCGAGGGCGACAACGCCGCCGGCCTGACGCACCGCGTCACGCAACAGTGGGCGATGGCCGGTCTGAGCCTGCAAGGGCTGATGATGTCCGCGATCGAAGGCCGTTTCGTCGGCTACGTCGCCTTCGACAACACCGCCGACGCCAACCGCGCCGCCGCCATCCTCGGCGAACAGGGGCAAGTGCATTGACCAGGTGACAGGGTGACAAGGTGACAGGGTGACAAGGTGACAGGAACCTCTTCGGTCACCCTGTCACCCTGTCACCTTGTCACGAAGAGCGGCGAGGGCGGCGTTGTAGCCGCAGGCGCCGTGGACGCCCGCGCCGGGATGCGCCGACGCCGACGCCAGGTACAGGCCGCGCACCGGCGTGCGATAGCGGAAGTAGGGGAAGTTCGGCCGTAGGAACAGCTGCTGGTCGAACCTGGCGCTGCCGCCGCCCAGGTCCCCACCGACCAGATTCTCGTCCATGCGCTCCAGGTCGTCCGGTGCCGCGATATACCGGCCCAGGATCAGGCTGCGGAACCCCGGCGCCAGCCCCTCGATGCGCCGCTCGATGCGGTCGGCGAACGCGGACCGCTTACTGGCCCAACCGCCTTCTAGGACCGAGGGCACGCGCGAATAAGCCCAGAGCGTGTGGCAACCCGCGGGAGCGCGGCTCGCGTCGGCAAGCGACTGCTGGCCGATCACGAGGTAGGGATTGTCCGGCAGCTGCCCCGACCGCACCTGGCGCGTGAAACGGCGTAGGTCGGCGATACTGTCGCCGGCGTGAACGACGGCCGACGCCCGCGCCTCCGGCACCGTCCACGGCACCGGGCCGGACAGCGCCCAATCCATTTTGAAGGTGCCCCAACCGTACCGGAAGCGCTGCGCCTGCCGGCGCACCCACCAGGACACCTCCTGCGGTTGCAGCATTCTCAGGTATAGCGCCGGCGGTCCCACGTCGGCCAGCACCGCGCGCTGGACGGCCACCTCTTCCCCACCCACAATCCGCACGCCGACGGCCCGCCCGTTTCGCACCAGCACGCGCTCGACCCGGCAGCCGAGACGGACCTCGCCGCCCGCTTCGCGCAACCGGAGCAAGAGGGCATCGGTAATGGCGCGCGCGCCGCCGACCGGTACGCGGAAGCCGCTGCCGGCGGCGAGCAGGCCGAGAACCAGGCCGAGACCGGCGCCGGCGAAATCATCCGGGCCGAGATCGACGTGCAGTGCCAGGCCCGGCACGACGCGCTGCGCTGCCTCGGTGCGGAAATGACGGAGGGAGAACGCCGCCGTGCTGCTCAAGCCGGCGCGTGCCAGTCGCAGAAGGTTCAGGGGGCCGAGGCGCAAAGCGGGACCGATACCCGGCAGCGGCGCCAGCAGAGCGGCGGCGAGGCGGTCGCCCATCTTCGCTTGCCAGCGGGCGAGGCGGCGCCAGGCCGGCCCATCGGCGCCGAACGAGGCCACGCTGCGTTCGAGGTCGCGGCCGATCGTGACACTGCTGCCGTCGGGAGCGGGGTGACAACTCTCCCACAGGGCGTTGCGCCACTGCAAGCCGGCCCCGGTCAGGTCGAGGGCGCGGAAGGCGGGACTATCGTCGGCGAAGGGGAAGAAAGCGGCGCCGACGTCATGTACGAAGCCGGGCCGCGTGAGCGCCTCGGACCAGGCGGCGCCGCCGGGCCGCTGTTGGGCTTCGAGGACGAGCACCTTCCAGCCGGCGCGAGCCAGCGTCGCCGCGGCCGTCAGTCCATTCGGTCCCGCCCCGATCACCACGGCGTCCATCGGGTAATCCACTTTCGCGTTTCGGAGTTAGCGGGTGCGCAGAAGTTCCTGCCAGCCGGCAACTCGGACCAGCCGAACGCCCATGCGTTGAAGTCGATCAATGTCCTTAATGGCAGTGATGGCGGCTATAGTCGATTCATCGGGAGCACCAAATCGCTCCCGCCCTTGCGCCAGTAGCACCTTGTGAAGGGTCTCGATGCGCCCTTGGTCCAGGACATATTGATAGGTAGTTGAGTCTTGCACAAGTGGTACTCCCGCGAATATCCTTTGCCCTACTGCTCGTGAGTCTCGCGTCCGCTGTCGCAATTTGGAGTTAGCGCGTGCGCAACAGATCCTGCCAACTGACGACACGCACCAGGCGGCGAGCCATGCGCTTGAGCCGGTCGAGATCGGATATGCCGGCGACCACTGCCGCCACCCCCTCGTCGGGCGGACCGAAACGCTCTATTCCTACTTCCAAGAGCATCTCTCGGCGGGCTTCGACGCGCCCTTCATCGAGAATCTGCTGGTAAGTCGTGGATTCGCGCACGTCACGCACTCCTTTGAAGAGTCGCAAGCCCGTTTCTCGGTCGATTCGCAAACCGCTCAGGATGTAGGACGAAGTCAAAGCTAACTTGGCCTGATCTGTTGGCATCTCCCTTTCCACCCGCTGCTGAATCGTACGAATCACTTGAGCCAACGCTTGCTCCGTTCGCACGCCTGGGGGCAACCGTCCCAACACGGCCAGCGGTAAAATGCCCAGCTTGGCACGCAACAACCGCTTTACCGGTACCTGCCACAGCCGAATGACCTCGTAACGAAAGTCGGTCTGTCCGCGCCGCCCTTGACCGCGATAGCGAAGCCGGCCGGTCAACTGCGGTCCGTCGGCGGCTGGCCGCAGCAGAACGAGCAGGCTGTGGACCGGCGCCTTGTAGCGGTAATGCAACAGCGCATTATACAGCAATAGGCGTTCGACCAACGACGGGTCGGAGCTTGTCTGGAAATTGAGATCGACCAGCGCACTGGGCGGGTCGCCGAAAGCGAGCACCACATCGGTGGCGGCGCTAACCAACGCCAGATCGACGTTCGCCACCGTGGGCGTTCCCGGCCCGTGCAGGCGGAAACCTTCGCTGAAGTCGGCGGGTCGGCGCCGCACCAGGTCTTTCAGAGTCGCGTCGAACTCCAGCGGCATGGGCGGCTACTCCGGAGTCCTCATTTCCCAGCGCCCACCGTCGCCGCCACGCGAAAACCGATGTTGTCGTAGCGCGTGCCCGGCTTGCGGTTGAGGCGATTCGCCGAACGGCAGTCGCGCGCGTTTTGCGACCACGACCCGCCGCGGGCCACCCGGTATACCTCCGCGCCGTGTTCGCCATAGCGAGGGTCGTACCAGTCGGCGCACCACTCGGCGACGTTGCCGTGCATGTCGTACAGACCCCAGCCGTTCGCCGGCTTGCCGCCGACGGGGTGCGTCTTACCCAGCGCGTTGTCCTGGAACCAGGCGTGGGCGCCCAAGCCGGCCGCGCCGCCGAAGTTGTACGGCCCCGTCGTGTCGGCCCGGCAGCCGTACTCCCACTCCGCCTCCGTCGGCAGCCGGTACACGCGCTGGTGCGTCTTCTCTTCCGGCATTTCCGACAGGCGGGTGCAGAACTCGACCGCTTCTTCCCAGGTCACGCGCTCGACGGGATGGTCCGGCACGCCGGCCCTCTCCTTCTTGCCCTTCTTGAAGAACGACAGATTGCGATCCTTGCCCAGGACGCGCTCGAATTGCCCCTGGGTGACCTCGCACGTCCCGAGGTAGAACGGCCGAGCGATCCCCACCGGGTGCGGGAACTCGTCGGGACTTCGGTCGGTGTCGGAAGTCGGCGCCCCCATCAGGAAGGAGCCGGGCCGGATCAGCACGAGCTTCATTTCGACGGAATTAGTGAACGCCGGCAGCAGCTCAGGCGGCTTCTCGGGCGGGTCCGGCTCGACGACGACGTCGTTCGCCGGTTTGCGCCCCGATCCGAGCAAATGGTCCTTCCACCACGGGAACGACACCACCGCCGCCAGCGCGGCGACGCACAGGAGCAGCAGCAGAATGTGCAGGATCGCCAACGGTTTTGCGGAGGCATCGGGCCGCGGTGTCGTCGTCGGCTGAGTCGGCGGCTGGTTGGCCTCCGTGTCCGCGGACGCCAACTTCGAGGGACGCCGCCGAGGCGCCGAAGCCCCCACCGCCGTGGCGCGCGCGAACGGCTCCAACGCCTTGGCTAACTCAGTCATGGAGGCGTAGCGAGCCTGCGGCGCCTTCGCCATCGCCTTGAGGCAGACGGCCTCCAGTTGCCGGTCGAGGTCGGGACGGTGCTTGGACGGCGGCGCCACCGGGGTGTAAAGAATCTGGGCCAGCACTACGCCCGTCGGCCCCTCGAAGGGTCGGCGGCCAGTCAGCATTTCGTAGAGGATGACACCCAGGGCATACACGTCGCAGCCCGGACCGATGTCGTTGTCGCCGCGGACCTGCTCCGGCGACATGTACGACGGCGTGCCGACGACCGCGCCTTTCTTGGTCAGATTGGCCCCGCCGCCGGTCTGGCGGGCCAGGCCGAAATCGACGATCACCGGAGAGTTCTTCTCCAGCAAGACGTTGCCCGGCTTGAGGTCGCGATGAACGACACCGCGGGCGTGGGCTGCCTGGATCGCCGCGGCCATCTTGGACACCAGTACCGCCGCCGTGCGCGGCTCCAGCGGCACGCGCGACGTCATCCAGTCGGCGAGCGTCGGCCCGTCGATATAGGCCATCGCCAGGTAGGGGATGTCGTCGCGCACGTCGAATTCGTACACCGGGCATAGACCGGGGTGGCGCAGCGCCGCCGCGGAGGTCGCCTCGCGCCGGAACCGCTCCAGGGTCGGCTTGTCGGCGATCGAGACGTTGCAGACCTTGAGCGCGACCAATCGCGACAGGCGCGTGTCCTCCGCCAGGAAGACGACGCCCATGCCACCGCGGCCGAGCGGGCGCACGACACGGTAGGGGCCGAACTGCTTCGGCAGCGCGGCGATCGCGCCGCGCCCGGGTGACTCCGCCATCTCGGACTCCAGAGAGGGAGGACTAACCACAGAGACACAGAGGGCACAGAGAAAACGAATACAAACAAAGCAGTCGGCAGAACGGGCGTTCCCGACCTGCCGACTCCATTGTATTCGATTTTCTCTGTGCCCTCTGCGCTTCGTCCTTATGAGGGCCGCGCGACAAAACAACCTAATCAAGAGCAAGGGATGGTCAACGAGCCGCGACCGTCAGGGATCGCTCCCCCGCGCTCCCTGACGGTCGCGGCTCGTTCAACTTCATTCCACGTGGATGCTGTCTATTCCTTCTTTGTCGGCGGCGCGACGTCGGTCCCCGCGACTCCCTTGAATAGTTGCGTGTTTGGCACCTTGTTGTCGGCGAACCACGCGTCCAGCTTGTAGCCGTTCTTGTCCAGTTTGCCCATCGCCGGCAGCTTTTCCAGACGGGTGAGAACCAGCCCACATTGATCGATGGCGTCGAGCGTGTATTTTTTCTCCGCGTCGGTCCGCCTGATCGTCGGATCGTCGAGCTGGGGCTTGATCGTCAGGAGAGCTTCGAGAAGGCGCGCGGAGTAGATACGGATCGGCCGTTGATAGGTCGCGTTTTCCGTGTTGCAGAAGGTAACGAACTCGTCCAGGAACAGGCCGATGTGATAGAGGGCGTAGTCGGAATTATAGTCCTTGTCCTGTTCGAGCTTCATCCGCGCAAGACCGACGGCGGCCTCCAGCCGTTCCTCGATGGTGGGTTCTGGGGCGAGGGACTTGTCGCGCGCCACGACGCGCAGCAGGGTCAGCGCGGCTCCGTCCTTCTTGTCCGGCACGGCCGGCTTCATGAGATACGCCAATGCCTTGATGGCTTCGCGCCGCCGTACTCGGTAGCCGTCGATTTCCTGCTGCGTCGTGCCGTCCTTGAACTTCTGGACGGTGGTGATGATCTTGATCAACAGCTTGGCGACCTTCACCTCCTGCTCCTTCGTCAGAAACGGGTCGCCGCTCGGCTTCGCCGGTTGGGCCAGCAGGTCTTGCAGACCGCGCAGCGCGTAATACTTCACCCCGTCGTTGGGCAAGTTTTCGGTGCTCTTGAGCCGCTCCGCCTCGGGAAGCTGGTCTTTCTTCAGGTCTTCTTCGATGACGTCCACGAGCACATCGCCCAGCTCGCCCTGGCCCAGCACCGCCAGGTTGGCCAGCGCTCGCATGAGGTTCAATGACGACACCGGCGTGCGCTTGGGATCGGTAAGGAGAACCGCTTTTGCATGTACGCAGAAGTAGTGCGTGTACAGTTTTGCCGCCGCCTGGTTGTTGGCCTTGAAGCGGTTCAGCTCGTCCACGTCGATTCTCGCGTGGTCGATCAGGTAGGCCATCGTCTTCGACCGCTCCGTGCTGCCGGGCGGCGTGCTCTGGAAGATCGGATCGACGAAACGGCGGGCGAGATATTCCGTCTGGGCGTTAAGTGCGTCCTTGTGTTCCGGCTTGGCGTCGTCGGCTGCGACCGTTCCGCGCAGGAGTTCGGCAAGGACGGCCCGGTGTTTCGTCCGCAGCTCGCGTTCCAGTTCCTCCAACCCTCTCTGGGCGCGGACCACGGAAGAGCTGCCGACAAAAAAGGTGATGAGAGCGAGGAGCCGGAGAACCGTGCGGTAGCGACGGAATGACATGGCGTGGACCTCGAAGGAGCGCAGTGAACGATTAGGATGAGGCTAACAGCTTGCCTGACAGCCTGTCAACAGCGCGGACAGCGCCTCCGAGAGAACAACCCGATGCCGGCCGGATTCGTTGGCGCCGCTGCGGTGACAGGGTGACAGGGTGACAGGGTGACAGGGTGACAGGGTGACAGGGTGACAGGGTGACAGGGTGACCAGACAGGTTCCCTGTCACCTTGTCACCCTGTCATTTTTGCAGTCCCTCGCCGTCGAGTTGTCGGCAAGCCTGACGCAGGTCGCGCTGCTCCGCCGGGGTGAGGTACGAAAAGGGAGCGGCGGCCTCGGCGGCGCGCAGCCAGCGTGCCGCCGGGTGGTGCTGAGCCAGGCGCGACCAGACCTCGTGCAGATACCAGCACGGCCGGGCCTCCGCCGGACGTTGCATCCGCGCCAGGCCCAGCTCGGCCGCGGCCTTGCACAACAACGCCTCGGTCGAGAGGCCGTCCTCCACGTCCCCAACCTGCGTCCGCTGACATGCCAGCAGGTACAGGCCAATGCCGCGGTTAAGGTGCTCGCCATATTCGTCCTCACCCGCCTCGGCGAGCTGCACCAACTTCGTGTGGCAGTCGAGCAGGTGAGCGCTGGCCAGGTCGTCGCGATCCTGCACGTCGGAGATGAAGCGTTCGAGCTGGGCACGGCCGTCCGGCACTTTTCCCAGGCGCAGCAGCAGTTCCGCGTAATGCAAGCGGATGATGTGATGATCGGGCTGGACTTCGACATAGCGTGCCAGCCAGAGGGCGGCCTCGGCTTCGTCGCCGCGCGACACGTGTGCCGCCGCCAGGCTGAGGAAATTACGCGCCAACTTCGGATCGAGGCGCAGGCTCTGGTAGTAATAACGAATGGCGTCGTCGGTACGGCCGTCGCGCACGGCGTCCTGCCCCTGTCCCCAGAGGCCGAGAGCGGGCGTCGGCTCGGCGACCGGGGCCGCCGACAGCGGCACGGCGAACAGCCAGAGCGCGCAGAGATAGACGTAGCGGTGACGGTGCATCATCGCGCCACCTCGGGGGTAGGAAAAGAAGGCAGGGTTGACACAACCGTTATCGCCCGAAGGGGCAGGACGGGATTAGTAGAAAGAAAGGGTAAAGACTAGGAGTTCGTGCTCCGTGATTGCCTCATGTTTGGGCAAGGAGCGCGGTCGGGAGGGGTGCGTTTCATTTCACACAGCCTTTTCCCGTTCCCCTTGGAGGCGCAGATTACGCCGAAAGGGGGGAAATACGGCAAGTTTGACCCCGTGTCCGATGAAACGATGAAACGAATCGGCCTGCCCGAATTGAGGCATGGAGGAAGCCCCAAAATTCGGCAGGGACGCTCCCTTATGATTTGGGCGCATTCCCGTTCTTGCCTTGAGGCCCGTTCACGGGCCTCAAGGCAAGCTCACGGCCCCGCGTGCCGCAGCACCTTGCCCGCCAGCGCCTCAGTGTATTTGCCTTCGTCAATCGCGAGCTTGCCGTTCACGAACAGGTAGCGCACGCCCGGCGCATACTGGTGCGGTTCGTCGAACGTCGCCTTGTCGCGGAACGTCGTTGGGTCGAACGCCACCACGTCGGCGTAAAAACCGGGCTTGAGGTAGCCGCGCGCCGGCAGCTTCAGGACGTCCGCCGGTAGGCCGCTGGCGCTGCGCACGGCGTGCTCCAGCGTCACCACCTTCTCGTCCAGGGCGTAATGGCCGAGCTTGCGTGGGAAGCAGCCGTAACTGCGCGGGTGCGGCACCGTGTCGGCGCTGGGCACCATCGAAGCGCCGTCGCTCGCCGTCGCCACCCAGGGCTGTTTCATGATCAGGCGCACGTCCTCCTCGCTCATGCCGAAATTGACGATGCCCGCGCCGCCGTTGCGCTCGATTTCCAGCACGATCTCCAGCGGCGTTTTGTCCTCCAGCTTGGCGATGGCGGCCAGGTCCTTGCCGCGCCAGGCTGGTTTGGCGGAATAGGAGGCGATGCGCACCGCCTTGCTGCCGTCGCGGGACTCGAGTGCCGACTCGATGGCTTTACGGACCTTCGGACCCAGCTCCGGGTCTTGCAGCCGAGCCTGGAAGTCGGCGCGGCTGCCCTCGCGGTAGCGGGCCGGGATGACGGTCGCCGCCAGCGACGTGCTGCTGGCGATGTAGGGATACTGGTCGGCGGTCACCACCTGGCCGGCCTTGCGGGCCTGTTCGACCAGGGCGATTTGCTCGGCCGACTTGCCCCACGCCTTGCGGCCGGACGCCTTCATGTGCGAGATGTGGACCGGCAGTCCCGCCTCGCGGCCGATGCGGATTGCCTCCGCGGTCGCGTCCAGCACCAGCACCCCCTCGTCGCGGATGTGGCTGGCGTAGAAGCCGCCGTGCCGGGCCGACACCTTCGCCAGGGCGATCAGCTCGTCGGTCTTCGAGTAGGTGCCGGGGGTGTAGATCAGGCCGGTGGACAGGCCCCAGGCGCCGTCGCGCATGGCCCGGTCCACAAGCTCCTCCATCTTCTTCAGCTCGTCCGGCGTCGGGGCGCGGTTGGTGTTGCCTAGCACCTTGTCGCGGATGTCGTTGTGAGGAGCCTGGTGGATGACGTTGCTGCCGACGCCGCCTTTTTCCAGCTTGGCGAAGTAGGCGGCCACGTCGAGCGGGCCAGAGCCGCAGTTGCCGGTCACGACCGTGGTCACACCCTGGAAGAGATAGTTGAGGTTGGCGCGCGTCTTTTCGCGCCCCAGCGGATAGTCGCTGTGCGTGTGCAGGTCGATGAAGCCCGGCGCGACGACCAGCCCGGCGGCGTCGAGGATCTTCGGCTTGCCGGCCGTCTCGAAACGGCCGACGGCGACGATGCGCTCGCCCTTGATGGCCAGGTCGCCCTTCACGCCGGGCGCGCCGGTGCCGTCGTAAAGCGTGGCGCCGCGGAGAACGAAATCGGCCTCGATGGCCGGTTCCGCGGCGGGAACGACGAGGCAAAATAGAAGGGAACTGAGGACGTTCATGATGGAAATTCCCCATTGAGGATCGGGAATTGCACATTATTTGGCGGCGTTAGACCGCCAAGCCGCGAGCGGCGAATGGCGATTGTACTTCGTCCTGAGGCGGAACAAAAGCGCCTGCGCGGGAAAATATGCAAACGGGCAAAAGACGGAAACCCTTACCCAATCACCTTCTCAGACAAAAACCGCGCATCTTCACCAAAAAGCTCTTGATCTGCAAGTTCTCTATCTTTACTATGTACCCGTAAACACCTGCCTTCTCATTGTCGTCCAGAGGGTGGCACTAACTGTTAGAAACGGAGTGAGCAGACGCTCTCGCCCAACCAACAGCGATTCCGTCAGTCGGAACGGAGACGTGAGAAGGTGCGGTATCCGCACAAGTCCTGCATGCCACGCAGGGATGAGGCCCAGTGGGGGCCGACTTGCCTCAGGTGGGGTCGAATCTCAATAACGGAGGGTTGGGAATGTACTCGGTAGTTCTGATGATGGCGATGACGACGAGTGTCGACGCGCCGGATCTGCACCGCCACGGCGGTTGCAGTGGTTCTGCCGGCTGCAGCGGTTATGCCGGCGGCAGCGGCTATGCCGGTTGCAGCGGCGCTGCCAGCTGCGGCGGCCACGAACGTCACAAGCTCTTTGGCGGCCGTCACCACGGTTGCCACGGCGGCTCGGGCTGCAGCGGCTACGGCGGCTGCAGCGGCGGCTACGGCGCACCGGTCGGCTGCAGCGGCGGCTACGGCGGCGGTTACGGCGCACCGGTCGGCTGCAGCGGCGGCAGCGGCGGTTACGGCGCCCCGGTCGGCTGCAGCGGCGGCGTGATCGTGATGCCGGCCGCGCCGGCGGTCAAGCCCGAAACCGTCAAGCCGCCGAAGGGCGAGGAAGCGTTCCGCAACGCTCCGGCGACCATCGTCGTCAGCCTGCCGGCCGAGGCCAAGCTGAGCATCGACAACGCTCTGACGACTTCGACGTCGGCCGAGCGCGTCTTCCAGTCGCCGGAGCTGCCCGCCGGCCGTGACTTCAGCTACACGCTGAAGGCCGAGTTCCAGTTCGAGGGCAAGCCGGTCGTCGTCACCAAGAAGGTGAGCGTCCGCGCCGGCATCGAGAGCCGCGTCACGATCGGCGCCGCCGACCTGGCCGGCGTCGCCAGCCGCTAACCTCCGCAGTAATGAGGACTGAGGACTGAGGACTGAGTGATTTATCACTCGGTTTCCAGTCCTCAGTTCGTTTGTACTCAGAGGCTGTTTTCTACGAGCCGCGACCGTTAGGGAGCGCTGTTTACCGCGTATCGCCGACGCTCCTGTTTTCTACGAGCCGCGACCGTTAGGGAGCGCTGTTTACCGCGTATCGCCGACGCTCCTGTTTTCTACGAGCCGCGACCGTTAGGGAGCGCTGTTTACCGCGTAT
>JBBQPD010000069.1:0-12781 GCA_038331535.1 Gemmatales bacterium
GGGGGTGGACGCGGGCTTCTTCTTCGCCATCATGGCACCTTTGGGGGGTTCGGCTTCACAACGCGGATCAGTTTCCCCGCGGGCGCGGGCATCGCGGCCAGAGCCGCATGAATCCGCGCCGCCAGGGCAGCAAAATCGTCGTCGTCGGAAGCGTACACGATTCCGGCGTGGGCGACGCCTGACCTGTGTAGCCTGCGAAAATCGCGGTCGTGGGTGAGCAGGATACGGCTCTCCGCAGTCGCGTGGGCAAGTACGACCGGGTCCGGGGTGTTGGTCAGACCCGCCGCGCGTGCGGTGACCACATCGTGGCCAAGTGCGGACAGCGCGTCAACAACATCGTCCTCAAAGTTCTCGTCGGCGAGGAACGCGGCCACACGTCACCCCGCTCGGTGGAGGGTGGCAAGTTCACGCCCGACGCGGCCCGGATCGGCGCGGTATTCGGCCCAGGCGGCGGCAATGGCTTCTTGCGGAAGGGGAGGCTCGAACGCTTCCCGAATCGTGGCGTCGTCCAGTCCGAGCAGCCGCCCCGCCACGATGACCGCGGCCGGCACTGGCGTCCCATCGGGCACGTTCGCCGCGGTATCACTCAGCCAGATGGTCTGTTCCACTTCGAGCGGGTTTTTCTGGTAGTAGTCCCAGGCGGCGTCGAGGTCCGCTTGCTTCAGACTGGGATAATCGTCAAGGACTTCCGCATCCAATTGACCGGCCTGGTGCTTGAGGACCAGCAGCCAGACGGGAATGCGGGTGTTGCGAATCCGAGCGTCGCCGCCACACACGCCGGGAGTGGAGGTAATCCAGCTCGCGGTACTTGTGCCTGGATCTGCCATATGCCGTTTCCTCCAGGGAAAGATACACCGGCCATTATAGCGTCTCCGCCCGCTCCGCCAGGAACGCGCGAATCACCGTCTTCGCGTTCGACGGGTCATCGATCTCAATGAACGCCCACCGGCCGAACCTGCCCTCGGCGTTGACCGCGGGCACCCACATCTTCCGCGCGGTCTCGACCTTCGCTTCCTTCTCCTTCAACTCCTGGCCGGAAATTTCCAGCAAGAGGTTGAGCAGATCGGCGTCGCCGCGCCCGTCGTCGATGCGCACGAGGTAGTCCGGGTAGTAGTTGCTCGGCCGGCCCTCGAACGTGTACGGGATCTTGAAGCCGAGATTCTGGTTCTTCGCGTAGGCCTTCACTTCGCTCATCGACTCCAGCTTTTCGGCCAGTGCTGCCTCCCAGCCGCTATCACACGGCACGAGGTTGATATGGCACTTCTTCGGGTTGGTCGTCCACGTCGTCTTGGTCGTGTCGTAGGTCACTCCGGCCGTGGTGCCGGTCGGGTCGTAACGCTGCACCTCGGCCCGCAATCGCTTCTCTCCGCTGGCCGAGGCGACAATCGCCCGGTAAATCTTCTCAGCCGCCTCGCTCGCCTTCTGGGTGAAGAGCAGCAGTTGCGGAAAGGTGTCGTCGTGACAGACGACACACTCGGCCATCCAGCGGCGGACGATGGCCAGCACCTGCGGGAACAGCCAGACCTGCACCGCTCCGGGCGTCGCCGCAGCGTCGTCCTCGTTCGCGGGTCCGGCAGTATCGGCCCGGAAGTAGCGTTCGAGGATGAGCTTCGCAACGGAAAACGCTACTTCCTGTTCGCGCCGCTTCTTCAATTCGTCCAGCGTCAGTCTGGCGGACTTGCCCACGATGGGGGCATTCTCCACACTGGTCGGTATGTCTCGCGTCGAGAGGATGACGCGCGATTCCTCGACGAACGTGGCTTCCAACCGGGTCGGCGGCAGTTCGTAGCGATAGCCGATGACGCGCGGGAAGGTGATTTCGAGCCAGGGGCGGTCGGCGAGTCGTTCGGGGATGGCCTTCACCCGGCCGGGCTTTGGGGTTCCGGGCTTCTTCGCCTCGCCCGTGCCGGCGCACGGGATGAACGAGAACGGCACGCCGAAGACTTCGGCGTATTCCGGGTCGAAGTGGCCGTGTTCGTTCAGCGTGTAACTCATCCGCCGCAGCCCCCGGCCGACGACCTGTTCGCACAGTAGTTGGGTTCCGAACGCTCGCACGCCGAGGACATGGGTGACAGTGTTCGCGTCCCAGCCCTCGGTCAGCATGGACACGGAGACGACACACTTCACGTTCTCGCCGAGCTTTCCGGCCTTGCCGACGGTGTTCAGCACTTCACGCATCAAGTCTTCATCGGTCAGGTTTTCCGCGTCGCGGCCAGGGAACCGTAGGCGATACTCGGCCTTGAACTCCTCGATCTGGACGGCCGCCAGCTTCTTGAACTCCGGCGACATACCGTCTTCGGACTCGAATTGTTCGCTGTCCACGAGGATGGCGTTCGGCCGCTGAAGCCAGCGATTCGACTCGACGTTGCTGAAGATCGCCAGCTTGCCGGGGGCGACGTAGGGGGCGCCGTCCGGATGTGTCTTCCCCGTTTCGTGTCCGGCGAGGTAGTCGAAGACGATCTTGCTCACGTTGCAGTTGTTGCAGACGACGATGAACACCGGCGGCGTGCGGCTGTTCGCCCGGCCCTCGGCGTCCTGCTCCCACTCCCGATACTGCTTCTCGTAGTGGCCGTAGAGGGTTTGCAGGGCGCCTTCCAACTCCCCCGGCAGCTGAGGTGGGCCAGCGACGGCATCGGTGCCGCGGCCCTTCTTCGGCAGACCGTCGCGGATGCGATACCAGAGATCGCGGTAGGTCGGGAAGTCGCCGCTCATGGCGTCGTCGGCGACCGGGACGCGCGGGATTTTCACGATGCCGCTCTCGATGGCGTCGATGAGCGCGAAGTCGGAGACGACCCACGGGAACAGGGTGCCTTCGGCGTAACCGGAGCCGCGGAGGTAGAACGGCGTCGCCGACAGGTCGTACACCGCCTTGATCCCGATCTTCTCCTGCACCGCTTCCAGGCCGTTGATCCAGAGACGCGCCTCCTCCTCGCGATGCTCGGCTTCCTTCCGGTCGTCGCCGGTCAGCTTCTCGCCGTCTTCCGCGGGTTTGGAGCGATAGCAGTGGTGGGCCTCGTCGTTGAGGACGATGATGTTCCGCTTGTTGCCCAGCTCACGGCAGACGCGCCGTACCATCTGGGCGGGCGTCTCGGTAAACGCGCCCGTCTTCTTCGCGCCGAGCAGGGTCTTCGTCAGTTTGCCGGCTTCGCCCCGATCGTGCGGCTTGAAGGCGTGAAAGTTCGTGATGACGATCTTGGCCGTCCCCAAGTCGGCGAGCGCTTCGGGCGGCACGATGTCGAGCGCCTGCTGCCGATAGTAGTTGTTCGGATCGGACGGCAGCAGGACGCGCAGCCGGTCGCGGATGGTGATGCCAGGGGCGACGAGGAGGAAGGCGTCGGCGAACCGGCCGGAGGACGGATACGCCAGTCGGTTGAGTGTGTGCCAGGCGATGAGCATCGCCATCACGACCGTCTTGCCGCTGCCCGTGGCCATCTTGCACGCCTGGCGGAACAGCGTCGTCCCGGACCCGGCCGCGGCCTCTTTCAGGCGCGAGATGATCGGCGCATCGCCCGACTTCTCCGCGGCCTCGGTGAGATAAATGAGTGTTTCCAACGCCTCGATCTGACAAAAGAACAACCGGCGCTCCCGATCGGGTCGCGTCCAGTATTCCAGCAGGCTGCGCGTAACGGGCGTGATGTCCGGATAACCGCGGTCCCGCCAGAGCGCGACGCGACCGCGGATGAAGTTGATGTCGTCGTTTTCCTTGGCACGGTCCTGCGTCCAGAGTGTGTCGAAGGTCAGCTGCTTCGTCTTTTTCTTCGGGCTGGCGATGGGGATGAAGTAGCTGCTCGGGCGCCGCTTCTCCTCGAGCTCGTCGGTGATGCCTTCGTCGTTGAATTTGAAGTGCCGTCGGGGCGCCTCAAACGGCGAATTAAGGATCGGGTTCTCGATGACGACCGTTTTCATGGCTCGAGTAATCCGAGGCGGAGAGAACGTCCTGCGAACCACAAGGCGGCATTATGCAGCGCGTACGGGCGGAACGCCATCAAGAAATGGTCGAGCGCAGACAATGGGTGCGTCAGAGCTAGACCGCGAGCGTTACGGATTAAGTCACTGGCTGCAGGATTCCGGGCGAGCCTTGAATATCTTCGCAGTTTCGTCTGCTATTCCCTCGACGGTCAGGGGAACCTCGGTCATCTCCGGTTGTCCTGGAACCCGAACGAGCCGTGAGCGGGTCACCTGGCAGCCAGTTGACTCTCGCGACTCCGTTGACGGATCCGGCTCAACGATCGCCTCGGCGATTTGATTGATGAACTCGGGAATCCGCTGGATTAGCTCACTGGCTTCACGCTGCTTTAGGCCGATCTCCAGGACGGCGCGAGTGGCTCCCAAGCGCGTTTGGCGGCTGTCGGCGGTCGCATCAGCTCCACCAGGTTCTTCACGGCCTCGCCGCGCAGGCCGGTCATCAGGGACGAGGTCCGTTGCGCCGCCTCGTCACGTAGCTGTTGCAGGCGCCGACAGCACTCGGGGTCCTTCAGACGGCGGTGGACCGTGGCCACGGTGACGCCGGCCTGCTGGGCGGCGGCCTCGGCCGTGGCCCCGAACGCCAGGGCCGTCAGCAGCAGCGGATCGGCATTCTTACGACCGCGGTGGGGCATGGCAGACCTCGAAGTGATAGTCCGTGATAGTCCGTGATAGGTTTTCCGGAGCCTGGGTCAGGACGCACGTTCAGCCTTCTTGCCCGTGAAGTGCTCGTAGCGCTGCCTGATGACGTCGCCATACGGCGGGTCGAGTTCCATCCGGAACGCCTTGCGGCCGGTCTGCTCGGCGGCGCTGAGCGGAGCGCCAGGAGCGGACGCAAATCGGCACTGCCGCGTCACCCCCTGCATCTGAGAAAAACCTGGGGAAAAGCCTGAAAAACCGCTCGGACTGCGCTTGCTGTCCGCGCCAGGGCGAGGTAACTGTCCTGTCGCGGGTAGCGCAACGGAGCGCCAACCGGACTGCTACGACTACCAACCGAGGAGTCAGACCATGAGCGGCAAGAAGAACACGCAGGCGACGACGAGCGGCGACCAGCCAGCACTGAAGATCGGCAGCCGGGTGCGCTGCACTGACGACGGCGTCACGGGGCGAATCGCCTGGGCGAACGCGGTGAGCGTGAAGATCAAATGGGACGACGGCGAGGAGGTTACCTGGAAACGCGCTTCACTGGCAGATCGGCCCATCGAGATCCTGGACACCGAAGACGCGACCGAGCAGGTCGCGACGGCCGAACCGGTCACCACGATCGAACAAGCGGCCGCGCCTGAACAGCCGGTAGCGGATTGCGCGCCGATAGCCCCGACTCCAGTGCAGGATCCCGCCGCCAAACCGGCAGCAGCGGAGCCACGCCCAGCACCCGCCGAGCCAACCATTCCGGTCGAGCATCCGGTCGCGGAACCGGCGCAGCCGACGGCTGCCACAGCATCGTTGGCCACGGTCGTCCCGGAGATGCCGACGCCTGCACCTGCCAAGCCGAAGCGGCAACGGCAGTCCACGGCCGCGACGGAACCGAAGGAGAAGAAGCTGAGCGCCCTCGACGCCGCAGCCAAGGTGCTCGGCGAGAGCGGTCAGGCGATGACTACACAGGAAATGATCGATGCGATGGCGCTCAAGGGCTATTGGTCACCCCCCGGCGGCCAGACGCCAGCGGCCACGCTCTACAGCGCCCTGTTACGCGAGCTCAAGACCAAGGGCGACCAGGCGCGCTTTCTCAAGGCGGCGCCGGGACGCTTCGCGCTGCGGGCTCTGGCAGGCGCATCGAGTCCCTGACGACCCGCGCCGCCACGGCGCTCGAACGCACCACGGTCAATCACGAGGCCCCACGCGAGGGGCCGCGCTTCGTTGGTCGAGAGACGGGTCGGATCCACACACCGGACGCGACGTGGGCCGACGTGGGCGAAGCGCGGCCTATCCCGGCGCCGTCCCAACTCCTCAAACACGAGCACCTCTACGGAGCAGTGTCTGCCACAACCGGCGCTGCTTCGTCCAGTCGTAGGCGGTAGCGATCGGCTGCAACTGCGCCAGTGCCACAACTCGGAAACAGGGTTTCATCAGGAGCCAAGGTTCTCTGGTTTGCGTTGATTCTGTAGTTTAGAGGCTGTTCCAGAAGGTGTTGCTTTCTACGAGCCGCGACCGTTAGGGAGCGGATTTCGCAGCGTCCCGCCAACGCTCCCAAACGGTCGCGGCTCGTAGAACTCACTTCTGGAACAGCCTCTTAATGCGGTGGTGCGGTGGGATGAAGCTGGCTCGGCGGTTCTTTTGCAGAGGTTTGCCGGTGCAGGTACGGTTATTCCGCGGTTTTCAGCGCTGCCGTGCAATGACCTTAACCCACCACCGTCTTTTTCATCCGCTCCGAGTCAGTCGGGCGGGCGGCGCGCCCTATCGTCGGCAACCGAAAGGACGTGCCGGCCCTACCTTTCGGCATCGTTTTTGCCAGAAAGTTACTACCGATTTGCACCAGGCGGGGCACAAGGTTTGAGAACCTGGGCCGGCCGTTCGGTGGATCGGCCACGGAAAGGATGAACGGCCATGAGGAATGTGTTGCCTGCTGTGATCTTGATTCTTGGCGTTATCGCCAGCCCTGTCTGGGCCGACCCGACGCACAAGGAGGTCAAAGACAAGGCCGAGAAGGTGAAGTTGAACACGGAGCGAGCCCACACAGCCACGCACGAGGGAAAGAAGGTGACATTCATCCCTGCCGACCTGCACCACGTCAAGACGGTGAAGGATCTGGAGAAGGGACACGTCATCGGCCAACTGCACTCTGAACTGGCCGGAGACGAGACCAAGTTGGCTCCGGGGAAGCACCACGTCTTCCTGAAAAAAGAAGGTGACAAGTGGATGGCCTATGCTGCTTCCCACGACGGCGAGAAGGTAGTCCAGGCGATGCGTGTCGAGGTAAAGAAGACGCCCAAGCCCAAGAAGGGCGAACTCGCGAAGCCGCACTTTCATGCCAAGGGCTGGGCTTACTGCGTCGAATATGATGTCTTCTACGAAGACGGCTCCGAGGAGATCACCATCGTCTGTACCTACTGGTGAGCCTCCCCCACATGCTCGCTGAGTAGTCTCGCTGAGTAGTCGCCTGGTGTCGGGTGGATCGAGCGCCAGCACGACCCACCCGACACATGCCTCCATCACCGAGTCTCCCAGAAGCGGCACACGGCCTGCTGGATATGACGCCGTTGAAGGCTCCGGTCCGGCGACGATCTGCAGTCGGCCCTTGGCCGCGTTGCGGAAGTTCACGGGCGTCGTGATGGTCATCGGCCTGTTCATGCGCTTTCCTCCTACTGCCTGGCCGCGATCTCCTCGGCCAGCGTTTGAAGGCCTGCCGGATGGAACGTGACGGCCACCGTGCTCGCGGCGCCGTCGTACTCGATGCGGTCGACCAGCCGATGGACCATGAGCACCTGTTCGTGCGGCGTCAGCGCTTGCCAGAGCGGTTCGAATCCCGCCAGCGTCGTCGCTATTGGCGGGGCCGGGTCATTGGACACACAACGGATCTGCTCGACGACGAAGCGCTCAACCTCACCGGCCGGGATCGACTTGGAAGGGCAGGTGTCCCAGCCGCGTTTCTGCGCGTTGGTGCAGGTGTAGTAGCGGTAGCGCTTCTTGCCCTGCTTGTTCGATTGCGCGAGTGTCATGGCGCAGCCGCAGGAGACGCAGTGCAGTAGTCCCTTGAGCATGGCGCCGAACCCATAGCAGACCGGCACGCCGCTACTACGGCTGTTCCGCAGCAGCGTCTCCTGCACCCGCTGCCAGGTGTCGGCGTCGATGATGGCCGCCTGCTCGCCCGCATGCGTCTCCTCCTTGTACTTCACCCGGCCGGCGTAAACGACGTTCCTGAGAAGTTGATGCAGGCCCGTCTTGGTGAACGTCCGGCCGCCCCGCTGCAAGCCCTTCCGCGTCGTCCAACACTTCGTCGTCCAGCCGCGGCGCTCCAGTTCGACAACCACCGGGATCAGCGCCGTGTGCTCCAGGTACAGACCGAAGATGGCCCGGACCTGCACCGCCTCGTCATCGTTAACCAGCAGCCGCGTGTGACCATCCACGTCGTAGCCCAGAATCGGATGGCCACCGGCCCACTTGCCCTTGCGCCGCGTCGCCGCTATCTTGTCGCGCGTCCGCTCGCCGATGATCTCCCGCTCGAACTGGGCGAACGACAGCAGCACGTTGAGCATCAAGCGGCCCATCGAAGTGGCGCTGTTGAACTGCTGCGTCACCGCGACGAAGGACACCTGGTGCTGCTCGAATGCCTCCAAGATCCTGGCGAAATCCAGGAGCGAGCGCGACAGGCGGTCGACCTTGTAGACGACCACGCAATCGACCCTGCCGGCCTCAATATCGGCGAGAAGGCGACAGAGAGCAGGGCGGTCCATGTTGCCGCCGCTCCAGCCGCCGTCGTCGTAGCGATCCGGCAGGCATTGCCAGCCTTCGTGCGCCTGACTCTTGATGTAGGCCTCGGCCGACTCGCGCTGATTATCCAGCGAGTTGAACGACTGCTCGAGGCCTTCCTCGGTGCTCTTGCGGCTGTAGATCGCGCAGCGGACGTTTGGACGGTCCGCGGCTGGCATCGGGTTCTTGTTCATGCGCCTACCCCCTTCCCCAACCTGAAGAAGTGGTAGCCATTACAGTGGCCGCCGGTGACCTTCTTGTCCACGGCGCTCAGCGAGCCGAACACCGCGCCCTCGAATTCGAAGGTGCAGCCTTCGAGTACCCGAACCTGCAGTGTCTCGCCCTTGTAGAGCCTCGTAAGGACAGAGCCTGCTGGCGGCAGACGGTTGTCGTCTGGGAGCAGCGGTACGTCCCTTATCGCACGCTTCGTCTCCGTTTCAGCCGGCACCTGTGGCGGCGACAGTCGCAGGTCGGCGTCGTCGGCCAGTTCCGCTGCGCGGCGGCGTGCCCGCTCGGTCAGGTTGCCTTCCGCCCGAACCTGTAGCCGCCCGGCGATGCGCCGGATGAGCCAGACGCGGTTGCTGGCGTTCGTGGTCTCGCCGTAGGCCTCGGCGTACCGATCCCGCAACTCATGCATGGCCAGCCGCTTTATGGCGGCCACCTCTTTCGCGATGTTCAGCTGCATCCTGTCGCTCCACGTGAGGTGTCAGAAACCGTTAACCGCACAGACACTGAGTCTCGTTTCCGAGCGCACCTCAAGGCCATTCGGAGAGGATTTTGGCAGAATCTTCCAGAGAGCAGAGAGGCGATATCTCGCGGACGCAGGGCACGAAGGCAGAGACGTGGGGTGCCGGCTGTGTTGAGGAAGGCGCGGGTCGTGAGGATTCTTCAGGTGCGGCACGAGCGGGCGGCTAACCCGATCGGGCGGCCGAACGAGAGGCTCCGAGACCTGTCGCCAAAATGATGGGCGTTTAAGACGAGCACCTCACGGCCCCGGATCGCCCGCGTGGAACCGGGATCGGTCGGTGATCGGCGGAATTTGACGCAAGATTTTGCGGGAAAAACGCGGGGAAACGAAAGACGCCGCGAGGTGGCCCTCTCGGCGCAAGCGCCTAACTGGAGAGCCAGTGCCGGCTCGCTCCAAAAATCTTAGCTCCCCGAGCCGTACGCTCTTCGAACTCTTTTTGAGGTTGCGAACTAGAGATCGCGCGGCATCCTGGACCGATCCTATGTTCCGTCAATGGTTTACGGCAATTCGGCGAGCTAAGATCGACCAAGGGGGTTTGAATCGGGCGATCGAGTGAGACGCGAACCTGGCGCTTTCAGTTAACACAAAAGCTCTCTAACCTGTTAACCAGATCGTTTCAGGTTCGCAGACCCCTCAATTCCACCAGACTGGTTGACAGGCGCGAGACTTTTTGTGCAGTTTTTGTACGGCGGTTGGAGTCGAAGTCGATTAGCGGGTTCTTGCTGACGCGGCCATGAGCCAGAATCGCTGTCACGCCTCATCCTGTTCGGCGAGACGGAACTGCGCAACGCCACGACCGAATTCTTACTGCATTACCATGGCGAACGAGCGCACCAAGGATTTGATCAGCAGCTCTTGCAACCGGGGCCGGAGGTCGGCCAGCAGGTTGGAGTCATCGCCTGCCGCGAGCGCTTGGGCGGGCTTCTTAAGTCTTACCACCGCGAAGCGGCCTGAGTTCGGGGCCGTGTACTATTCCAAACACCTGTTGATCCTGCGCCGATGAGGAATGGGCACGCATAGTCACGCCCCAAGTACCTCGCTCGACCAAATCCGTTAAGCCGACATTCTCGCTGCCGAGCATTCTGAGCCCTGTTTGCCGCTTGTCTTCGACTCGGCTGACTATTTTGACCCTACGGGCAATCCGATGTCAAGCAGTCAACTCATTGTAGATTCGAGCAACTTCTTGTGTCACTTGCCTCATCTGGTTCTGCAAGATGCCGAAGGCCTCATCGACACGTTCGAGGTCGCCGCTCCGCGCTAGTTGTTCCAGCCCCCTGGCGGCCTCGTGTCCGCCGGACGCGCTGAGATTGGCGAGGGTTCCCTGGAGCGTGTGAGCGATTGCTTGGATTCGCTTGCCATCGCGTTGGGCAACCGCGCCTCGCAACTCCCCCATCAACTTGGTGAACTGCTCGGGCACGATTTGCAGGATCTCGACGAGCACATGAACATTGCCGCCTATCCGTGCCAAAAGAGTGGAACGATCCAATGCGACGGGATCGGCGACCGCCTCCGAAGACTTCTTGGTTACTGTCTTGGCGGACGCTGGAACGATTCCCGCGATGACGCTACGGAGTTCGTCGATCTGGAATGGCTTGGCAATGTAGGCATCCATGCCGGCGTCCAGACAGCGTTGGCGGTCGCCGGCCATCGCGTGTGCCGTCATGGCGACGATGTGCTGGTGCTTCTTGGTGCTCTGTTCCGCGGCACGAATCGCCGCCGTCGCTTCAAACCCGTCCAATTCGGGCATCTGGACGTCCATCAGAACAACGTCAAACTCCTGCGACGCGAGAATTGACAGCGCCTCCTTGCCGTTGTTGGCCACAACCGTTGTGTGGCCCCATCCGGAGAGCACGGCGAGGGCGATCTTCTGGTTCACTTGGCTGTCTTCGGCCAGTAGAATCCGCAGCGGCGGTAGTGCGGCGGCTTGCGGTTTCTTAATCGAGAGCCAGCCGCCTTCGTCCGGCCTGTCTAAGCGCAACACACGGAGCATAACGTTGTACAGTTCAGACTGTTTGACGGGTTTCGTCAGTTGCGCGCCAATACGCAATTCCTGGCAGAGAACCTGGTCATCCTGCTGCCCGGCCGAAGTGAGCTGGATGATGTCGAGGTCTGACAAACTGGCATCGGCGCGAATCATTTTGGCTAGCCGGTAGCCGTCGATTTCCGGCATGTGGACGTCGGAGATCAGCAGACGGAACGGCCGGCCTTCGCGGACAGCCTCCCGCAGTAGGGAGTATCCGTCGAGCGCCGATGGAGCCGTAACGGGTGCCATTTCCTTCGCCAGCAGAACCTGCTTCAGAATGGTGCAGTTCGTGGCATTGTCATCTATTACCAGAACTCGCATGTCTTTGATTTCCGTCGGGACAGGCTCCGGTTGTTTCGCTTTGTCCGAGACGATAAATCCGGAAGTGAATCGGAACGTGCTGCCGCGGCCAAGTTCGCTGTCGACCTCGATCTGCCCGCCCATCAGCGACACCAACTTATTACAGATGGCGAGACCAAGACCGGTTCCACCGTACATACGTGTCGTCGACATGTCCGCCTGTTCGAACGGCTCGAAAATCGCTTTCACCTTATCCGCGGCGATGCCGATGCCAGTGTCTCGCACCGTGAAGGTCAGCATGATGCGGTCATCTTCATTCGCACCGGCCTCAACACGGACCACGACTTCGCCGGCCGCAGTGAACTTGATGGCGTTACTGATCAGGTTCGTCAGCACCTGCCGCAGCCGACCAGGATCACCGAGCAGCGAGCTTGGGATCGCAGGATCGACGAAGCAGGCGAGTTCAAGGCCCTTACGTTCGGCACGCAGCGCTTGGACCCGCAGCGTGTCGCCAACGATTTCGGGCAGTTGGAACTCCACCTGCTCAAATGTCAGCTTGCCGGCTTCGATTTTCGAAAAATCCAGAATGTCATTGATGATGGACAGCAACGATTCGGCCGAATCCATCACCGTACCTAGATAATCTCGCTGAGTGGCCGTGAGTGTGGACTGGAGCACCAGTTCGGTAAGGCCCATGACGGCGTTCATGGGTGTCCGAATCTCGTGGCTCATGTTGGCCAGAAACTCACTCTTGGCCTTGTCGGCGCGTTTCAGTTCCAGAGCCAGTGAGACCGCAGTTTCACGCTGTTCTTCAAGCTGCACGGCCTTTTCGGCCAGTTCCTCGGTCCGCTTCTTGACGCGGCGTTCAAGGTCGTCATACAGCCTCGCATTCTCCAGCGAGATTGATATTTGCGTCATCAGAACATCAAGAATTCTCACCCGGTCCTGGTTGAACACACCCGACGACAGGTTATTTTCAAGATAGAGCATTGCCACAAGCTGATTCCGGGAGATGATCGGCGCGCAGATGATCGACAGGTCTCCTCCCCGTTTAAAATACATGTCAGTTCGACATGGCTCAGGCAGATCCTTCGAATCCACGATCAACGGCCGCTTCCTGTTCATCACATAATTGACGACGGAAGCCGAGCAATTCGTTTCCTCTCCCAGCACGTTTCTGCGACCGCTGCTGATCACAGTCCTGCCCGTCAGCTGATCCACGCTGGCGCTGGCTTCGACAACCCACTTGGGTGGCTCGGACAACAGAAACAGACCGCGATTGGCACCAACATTCTCCATCACGATCGCGAGCATCGATTCGATCAGGTCGTTCCACG
>JBBQPD010000070.1:0-12684 GCA_038331535.1 Gemmatales bacterium
TGGCACAACCTCTAACGGCACTCCCGTCCCAAGAGCCACCCAGTCCTCCTGCACCTTCGCGGTCTCTGAAGGTTCGACCTCAACATAGACGGCCCGGAGATCCTTGCTCAGGCAGCGCGCATAGGCCATCGCCTTCCGTACACCCCGATGGACACGCGGAACCGGCAGGATGACCGTGTTGGGCGGACATTCCTCTACCGGCCCAGCGTCGCCTGGGTCGAGCTGGTCGTCAATGTGCCGATAGTGCCGGCCGCTGGCATAGAGCGACAGGGTCAGGATCGGCAACACCACGACGACGACCCACGCTCCGTGAACGAACTTGGTCAGCACGAACACAACGAGCACAATTGCCGTCACGGTCGCCCCCAGGGCGTTGATCGCCAGCGATAACCGCCACCCGTGAGCGGCCTGTCGGGCCTTCTCATCGAGTGCCGGCGCGTCGGCACCAGGAACTCCCTCTCCATGTCCCAGGCGCCACCAGTGCCGCACCATCCCTGTCTGCGACAGCGTGAATGACAGGAAGACGCCGATGGCGTACAGCGGAATCAGCCGTGACACATCGCCGTCAAACGCCCATACCAGCAGGCCCGCCAGCAACGCCAGCGTTACGATGCCGTTGCTGTAGACCAGACGGTCGCCCCGGTCGGCGAATTGCGCAGGAAGGAAGCGGTCGCGGGCCAGCAGTCCCGCCAGGCGCGGGAAATCGGCGAACGAAGTATTGGCAGCCAGCACCAGGATGAGAGCGGTCGTGCCTTGCACCAAGTAGTAGACCCAGGCCAGTCGCCCCTCGAACAGGACACGGGCGAACTGCGAGATGACCGTCTCCTCCGGGCGGGGTCGGACGCCATAAAGATAGGCCAGTGTGCTGGTGCCCAGAAAGAGGACACTGAGCAACCCAGCCATCCACAGCAAGGTGATGGCCGCGTTACGCGACTCCGGCTTGCGGAAGGCGGGTACGCCGTTGGAGATCGCCTCGACCCCGGTCATGGCCGTACAACCGCCGGAGAATGCCGCCAGGATCAACAGCAAGCTGACGCCCTGCGGTTCGTAGCCCTCGGCGTACTTCGGCGTCCCTCCGGCCAAACCGGCCTCCGCTCCGCCGAACAGAAAATAGCGGGCCAGGCCCCAGGCGATCATCCCCAGAAAGCTGAACAGGAACAAGTAAACGGGTACGGCAAAGATCGTCCCCGACTCGCGCACGCCGCGCAGGTTGAGCAGCGTAATGAGGGCGATGGCAGCCAGGCACAGGGCAACGGGATGCCGGTCGAGCCAGGCGAGCGGCGTGCCCTGCGTGGCCGAGGTAATCGCCGCCACGCCCGCCGCGACCGATACGGCGACCGTCAGTGTGTAGTCCAGGAGGAGGGCCGCGCCCGCCGTCAGACCGGCGGCAGTGCCGAGGTTTTCCTTGGCGACGATGTAGGCTCCGCCGCCAGAAGGGTAAGCGTAGATGGTCTGGCGGTAGCTGAGAGCTACGACCCACAGCAGCGCGGCGATGGCGAACGAGATCGGCAGCAGGTAGTGAAAGGAAGCGCCCTGTGTGGCCGCCGCCGCGACGGCAAGCACTAGCAAGATTTCTTCGGTGGCGTAGGCGACCGAGGAGAGCGCATCGGAGGATAAGACGGCCAGAGCGACGGCCTTGCCTAACCGTTCTTGGCCCGCTTGTGCTGTCGCCAGCGGTTTGCCGATCAGCCAGCGACTTAACCCTTGCCACATGAGTGCCACCTTCTCCCGCGCTTTCCGAGGAACTGCCAAGCAGGTCTGTCTCCGCGTGGTTAGCCCGGTCGGATCGCAATTATCATACCGTCCTTTCGTCCCGTCTGGCCCGTAGCCAATGTCCTTGCCCGGCTGCCCCTGGAAAGGTGGTGCCGATCTCGGCAACCGGACCGATTGCGCATCCGGACTTTCCGCGACCAAAACGCTTACAACGTGGTCGATCCGGCACTGACCTATTGAGAGTAGAGTGCAAGAAGACACGTTGTAGGGGTTTCGGTCGCGGAAGCCCCTGGATGCGCAATCCACCACGGCCATTCAATCAGCGGACTATCCCCGCTACCGCCTGGCCGACCCCTGCGACTCGCACTCGCAACCTCACCGGCCTACCCGGCATCGGCCTGCGGTCCCCTCAGGTCGCCCACGTCATTTGACCACCATGACTCATTCGCTCCGAATCGGGGCATAGTGACGAATGAGCCAATCTGGGCTGGCGCCGAGCCAGTACAGCAGCTGCAGCCAGACCCAACGGGCGAACGTGAGGGCGAAGCTCCTCTTCTCGAAACGGCGTGACGAGGTCAGCACCGTGGCCGGCACGCGAACCAGGCGTCCACGCCGTCTCAATCGTCTTACCAGGTCCAAGTCCTCGAAGAGCGGATACGGCTTGAATCCGCCAACCTGTTCGTAGTCCCGCCTGCGCACGAAGATCGCCGAGTCACCGTACACAAGGCCCATCCAGCCGAAGACGGGATAGAGGCAGGTCAGGAAGCGGGCGGCCCAGCGCCTACCATCAAAACGGAGCCGGAAGTTGCCGCCCACGACGGCCGGGTCGTGCAGCGCTTCCGCGATGCGCTCGCCGGCGTCGAGAGGGACCAGTGTATCCGCGTGGAGAAACCACAACACTTCGCCGCGTGCTTCGCGCGCACCGGCGTGCTGCTGCAAGCCCCGGCCTCGTGCGGCCGTCAGAGTGCGGGCGCCGTGGGCGCGGGCCAGGGCGAGGGTGCCGTCGCCGCTCCCGCCGTCCACGACGAGGATCTCGACAGGTGTTCGCAGACGCGCCAGGGCATCAAGGGTCGCCGCGAGGGCGGTCTCTTCGTTGAGGGCGGGGATGATGACCGAAATTGAGAGTGGCGATGTCGGGCGGTCTGCCGTCGTTTCTTGTCGGGGTCCGGGGATGCCGGCGAGCGACGCCATGGCGCCCTCCTTCCACTGGCGACCGAAGCTGGCTGATTGCGACAGACTGCCATAGCGCATGTACCGGACAAAGCCGGCGTGCTGGCGGTCGCGTCTGCCGTATTGCAGGCGATGTACCCGCTGGTGGCGTTCTACAGAGTCAGCCGACGGAAACCGTCTGACGAGGGCAGGTTGTTGCTGCCGGTGCCTTCGGACGGTGCCAGCGGCATACCACGACGGCGAACTGCCGAATCGAATCGAACGGAGGCGGACCGGGCGTCGAGGCGGGATCGACCGAGGCCGCCGGCGGATTCGCACGGCGCTGCCAAGTTGAATTGCAAGCGATTTCCGACGGCGCAACATCATGGAGTATAATCGTGAGGTCTGCTTGCCATTGTGCGGATGTCAGCGTCTGGCACCGTGAAAACGCCCGTCGGCTTGATAGGGTCGCCTGCTGCAACGGCGTTGGCCTGCGGTGGCTTCTGGAAGGCCTGTAGAAGCCGTTCGGGGGTGGAAGGCTATGCGGGAGAGTGAACGCGTCAGCGCGCCAACCAGAGCCATTTGCGGGCGGTGTAGTCCTGTACCGCCATCGAAACTTCATCGTGAACGGGACGCCGTCGGTTCGTGCCGACTTCGCGCCCCGATCCGGGCGTAACCTACCGGCCTCACAAACCGATTCCTCCCATGATGCGACGTCACGCCGACACCCTCGAAACCCACCGCCTCCGTCTGGCCGACGCACTCAGCCTGACAGCCGACGCGTGTCACCCCGTCCTCGATGACCTCGCTTACCGCTACTCGTCCCCCGAACGCAATTACCACAATCTCGACCACGTCCGTGCCGTACTCAACGTCATTCAGGCGCTCGCCGGCCCTGCCCCATCGCCGGCGCTGCTTGTCGCCGCTTGGTTCCACGATGCCGTCTACGACCCGCGCGCGAAGGATAATGAAGAACGCAGCGCCGACCTGACCCGCACCGACCTCGGCCCTCTCGGAACACAGGAAGGGGTTCTCACAGAAGCCGGTCGCCTCATACTGTTGACGAAGACACATCGCTGCTCAGTCGACGACCGCGACGGCCAGGTGATGCTCGATGCCGACCTGGCCATCCTGGGAGCGGACCGCAGCAACTACGACGCCTACGCCCGTGCTATCCGACGCGAGTATGCCTGGGTCCCAGACGATGAGTACCGGAAGGGACGTCGGCGCGTGTTGGAGAGCTTCCTCGGTCGGGATCGGATTTATCGGACCGACGAACTGCATCGGGCTGCCGAGGAACAGGCACGAGGGAATCTTCGGCGAGAGATCGACGGTCTGGAACGTGGCGCTGAAGTGCTTCGATGAACTGGTCCTGCTGTCGGAAGTACGAGCCACTGGTAACCTCGACGATGTCCCCCAGCGCGTCGTGTGATACCGGAGGAGTTCGCCAGCCGTGATGAAGTCGGGACGGCTGGACAGGTGCGAGATCAACCGGCAATCTTCGGTGATTACGCCCTGGTGCCGTGGGGCGCTCATTCACGCGCTGTTCCTCCCGCCCCTCGGCTCAGTCACGTCGCCGACCGGCACTTCCACAGGGTGATCCGGTTGCCACGGCCCTCGTACCGGACGCGAGTCATGTAGTAGTGCATCAGGAGTACGCCGCGTCCACCGGTTCGCTCCAGATTCTCGGCGGCGGTCGGGTCGGCAACGGAGGCCAGATCGAATCCTGGCCCTTCGTCCTCGATTTCAACCATCACCTCTTCGGCGGTGATCTGGTAACGGACGCGCACTTCCTTGCCCGGATCGCCCCGGTGGCCATGCTTGATGGCGTTGACCAGCGCCTCCTCCAGGGACAGGCGGACGGCGAAGCGGTCGCGCTCAGGGTAGTCCTGCCGGGCCATCGCCTCCATTACTGGCTCGATGACGGCGGGTAGGTCGGCGGTGGACCGGATCACTACGAGGAGCGGAATCGGGCGAAAGCGGCTGGCAGCGGGCCAGGAGGATTGGATCGAGTCGGCGACAGGCGCAGCGTATTCCAGAGTGGATTGGCTCACGGAGATGCTCCTGGTCCGGCTCGAACCAAGGAAGATGGGAGGGGCCGGATACCGCAATGGAGTGTCGGTCATGGGCGTAGTAGGGTTGGGCCGGAAATGGACCACACTTTGCCTGCCGTGGCAGGTCCTGGCCGCCCCGAACGAACGGTCTATTGAGAGGAATGATGTGTGCAGGTCTCGTGCCAACAGAACGCCCATCGGCATGAGCTGTAACGGATTAGCAGGTGGAACGGTCTGAACGCAACGGCTGCGCCTGGCGTGCGGGTCTCTTGCCATGCTCAGCTCTGGTCGAACGTTCTTCGAAGTCGGCATCCATTAATGATTTCGGTGGCACCGGCGTCTCGCCGCTGCGAATCGCCCGCACCGGCGAGACGCCGGTGCCACCGATCTTGGAAGTTATTCTTGGACGCCCGCTAAGAATGCGCGCGGAAGCACTTGCCCTTCTTGGCAGGGGCCGTGATCCGGAGGGGCCGCGTGCAACTCGACCTCGGCCAAGAGGACTTTGCGCACCGGGCCGGCCTGCACCGGACTCACGTTTCAATGATTGAGCGTGGCCTGCGGTCGCCGACTCTGGTGATTATCCAGAAACTTGCGGTCGCTCTCTCAACCAGCATGGCCGCGCTTCTGGAGGAAACGGAAAAAGGACCGGAGGCGGGTGTAAAAGAGGAGCGAACGGTACGGTCGGGCCGCCGAAAAAAGCGCGTTGACCCGGAGCGAGGCAAGGGATGACGTTGGCCCCTGGACAGGCGAGTGGCCGGGCACGAGCGAGTGTTGCGAGTATGGTTGGTTCGCAAAGCTGTTGCCCGGCCAAGGCTGGGTGCCGTGTGGACCTGGAGAGACGAGGCCGTCTGGGACCGTGATATGAAACGGTTCGCGAAGCAGAACGGTTGACTGTGCGGCGTAATGGACCGTGGGTGACGCGAAGCCCTGGACTGTCAGCGCAGCACCGTCAGGCCGTCGGCTTCGCCGCCGCCGCCGCCGCCGCCGCCGTTTTGGGCTTGGACTTGGAAGCTGCCTTGTTGGGCATCAACATCGCCGTCATCTTCTTTCCGTCCAGAGTCGGTGGCCGCTCCACCTTGCCCACGTCGGTCAGTTTCTCCAGGAGCGCGTCCAGCACGCGCCGGCCCTCCTCCTGGTGCTGCATCTCGCGGCCTCGGAACGTGACGGTTATCTGCACTTTGTCATTGTGTTCGAGGAACTTGCGGGCTTGCGCGGCCTTGGTGTCCACGTCGTGGTCGCCCGTCTTGGGGCGGAGGCGGATTTCTTTCAGCTTCTGCTGGCGGACCTTGCCGGTCTTGTTGCCCTTCTGTGAGTTGGCGAAGCGCATCTTACCGTAGTCGAGAATCTTGCAGACCGGAGGTCGTTCGTCGGCGGCAACTTCCACCAGGTCGAGGCCAGCCTCCCGCGCCTTCGCCAGAGCCTCAAAAGTCGGAACGAGGCCGAGTTGCTCTCCTTCGGCGCCGATCAGGCGGATCGGAGTGATGCGGATTTGCTCGTTCATGCGCGGGCCACGGTCGGGCGCTGGTTGACGGTCGTAAAGTCGAATAACTCGGTCTCCTTCAAGTTCGAAACGAGACGCCGGCTGTCGGAATTAGGGTCCGCGTCTCCAGTTCATCTTGCCCTTCGAGGATTCCTCGAAAGGAGCGTGGTTACGCCTTCCGCACATTCTACAGTCAATTCCCGCCCACGGATACGCCCTTTCCCTCGGACTCGCGCCGGCCGGTTCCGACGAGAGGCATCAGGCCAAAGCGGAACGCCGTCCTACCGACGAGGTCGTCTCGACACGGTTTACATTGCAGAATGGTCGTGCGCACGGCTTCCCGATTCATCCGCCGCGTCGGATCGTGCTAATCGCCGGCCTTTTCGGGAATCAAACGACTTACTTTGACCGGCGGCGCCGTCTCGGATACCCTACCCTCCACTAGCACATCCGAATCACCGCACGGCCATCCTCGACACGAAGGCGGCCCTGGAGCAGGTCATCGACGAGCAGACGAAGGACTCGCTGTTGCGGGCCGGCTTCGATGCGGCGGCACTGGAGAACGCCCGGTCGCTGCTCACCAGTTTCCGTGCATTCATCGAGGACCATAAGGACGAGATCGAGGCACTGAAGGTCTTGTACAGCCGACCGTACCGGGCCGGGCTGCGTTACGCCCAGGTCAAAGAGTTGGCGACGGCCCTCCAGCGTCCTCCGCATCGGCTGGACCCGGTACGGCTGTGGCAGGCGCTTGAGGCTGTTGAGCCGAAGAAGGTGAAGGCCCACGGCGGTAAGCAACTGGTGGACGTCATCGCCCTGGTCAAACACGCCCTGGACCCTACTTCGATTCTGGCCCCGGTGGGGCTGACGGTCGAGGAGCGGTATCAAACGTGCCTCGCCGACCAGGAGAAGGCGGCGACGAAGTTCACCGTGGAGCAGCGGCACTGGCTGGACGCCATCAAGGACCACATCGCCAGCAGCCTGAGCATCGACCGGGACGACCTCGAAGAAGTGCCGTTCAACCAGATCGGTGGTCTGGGGCGGGCGCATGAATTGTTCGGCGAGCGGCTGCCGGCGATCCTGGACGAGCTGAATGCGAGGCTGGCGGCATCAAGGAATCTCATTTGGAACGGGACGAACTGGATTTCAGAGAGCTGCCAATTCTTCCAAGTGGGTGGAGCTGGTGCCTTCCGCCTCTCATTTGCAAAGCCGTAGCGAGTGGTAGCACACCGACACCCGACAATATGTTTGAGGGTATCGGAGAGATTCCGTTCATCAAAGTCTACAACCTGACTCATGAAGGGAGACTCGTAGATTCCGGTTCGGCTCCTGGGCAGGTGCTGAGGGGGTGACAAACGCAAGCCCCATCCTGAGAATGACTTGTACCAACACCGTCAACCCAGGAGGGGCCATGCGCACCAACCACTGTACCATCACCGGCTGCGACAGCCAAATCTATGCCGAGATGCTGCTCCAGAAACATCTGCGGCTCAAGGACCACGGCCCCAAGTGCCGCGCTAGTCGTCTGTGGACCAACCTGCTCTACGCTGCTGCGCTTGCTGTACGTGGGCATTGCCTTGGTGCTGCGCAACGTGTGGGTGTGGTTTCATTGGGAGCGTCTGTCGGAGCGTCGCGGCAATAGTCGGCGCGTGGATACCAGGCGTTTGACCTTTCGGCGACTGTTGCTGTGTTTGCAACACATGGTCGAACACTGGCTCGGTGTTTGCGACGAGATCAATGTCCAACCATCGGCGAGAACATAAGTTATGTCGACTGAACGCAAGGAGCCGAACCGGAATCTACTGAGCCTGTGAATTTGCCGTCCAGGTGACAGTCGAGAACGACGTCCCGTTCTTGTCGGAAGATGAGCGTTGGAAGATGTCGGAGGCGGATGTTCAGGCAGCGACCGGCAAGTTGGACGAAAACAAGATCGGCGGCACGCCAGTCTTTATGCAGGGCGATGAGTTTCCCTTCGGGGGTATCTGTCGGCTTTTGCTTCAATTGGACTCTTGTTCCGTGCCATTCTTCATCAACTTCGGCGATGCAGGCGTGGGCTATGCTTTTCTCAATGATGCGGACGACAAAGCAAAGTTCCTCTGGCACTGTGGCTGACGCCATCCGCCATCGGACTCGCCGACAGCCTCTCGCCACCAGGAGAATGAGCATGTCAACACCTTGCCCACGTTGCGGGTCAGACGTTTCAGATGGCTTCTGCTTTTGGTGCCAAAGCCGGGTAGAGACTTATCGAATGCTCGGCATGATGACAGATCGCCTGATTTCCTGAAGTTCAGACGGGTCGGTCAAATATGGCAGACACACGCCAGGTCGTCGGTTGGGCGCTTGAACGCAAGTGCGCTTTCCGCTCCGTGGACCAGTGGTTCCTTCCCGCCCAGACCCGCACGCGGTTGGCCGACTTCCGAACCGTGGCGTCTGCCGAGAGCGATGGCCGCATTGTCAACGGCATTTGTGTGACCAGTTGGACGACCGAGCGAGACAACTCCGGTAACGTCCACGACATCCCGCATTCCGGCTTCCGAATCGAGAACCGACTGGGGCCGGTCGGCGGGCTGACGGCGGCGCTGGCGACGTGCCCTGGATCGGCAGGCTTCTCCTGCAGCCGACATGATAGGCAGGCCCTCCAGCCCGGTCAACCGAGGGACTAACTGGTCCGTCATGGCCTCGCCGTGCCGATCAGCGGCCTGCCAAGGCGACCCTCCGCACGCCTCATTTCTTGGCAATGCCCCGGTAGAGGTATCCGTGCGTCTTGGGCGTCCTTTCCAGGTAGAACTCCTCGACCTCGACGGACGAGAAAGGCTGAGCGGCGACCAGTTCTTTCATGTTCCGGTCCAGGTGACAGCCATCGGCGAGGCGCATCTCCAGCCAGTTGAGGCAGCGCTGCCACTTCTGGACGTTCGGTTCCGGGCTGAGGCCATGCTCCAGAAACAGAAGCCGACCGCCTGGCTTGAGTACCCGGTACACTTCTCCAAAAGCCTGGTCCACGTCTTCAATGCTGCACGAGGTAAATGTGCTGACAGCGCAATCGAAGCGGTCGCTCTCGAATGGGAGGCGTTCGCTGTTCAGGAGCCGCTGGTCAACCTCGATCTTCGACCTCTTGACCCGCCGCTGCGCCAGCCGGTGCATCCCGATATTCGGATCGACCGTCGTGATCTTGCGAACCGGGGTGGGGTAGTGCGGCAGATTCAGGCCCGTCCCGAAGCCAATCTCAAGAACGTCGCCGCAGGCGTGGATGAGTAATTCACGGCGGTGCCGGGCGACCAGCGGCCTGTTGAGCAGGAGGTCACAGATGCGCGGGAATACTGCTTGCGAGTAGAAGCCCACGCGCACCTCCAACTCCGATCCTTCGCCGGTCGCATCACTGGCCAGCGTCACGATCCGTGCCTGCTGGAGACCTTACTCCGCGCCGTCCGGTTCATACCGAGGGAATCTCATCATCATCCGGGCGCAGGAGTGGGCATTCGCATAACGATTCAGGTGATATTCGTCACGACAAACTGCGTCTTGTACGTTACGGCCTCGTGCCGACGAGCGCTTTCTGAATCGCTTCTCGAATCCCCATGGGCCTGATCGGGAATACCTTCAGAGCGCTTCTATCTCGGACTACGGTGGGGTTCTTCAGTCCCTCGATCAGGTGGCGCCCGACCTCAAAACTGGCGGGCGTCACCAAGGCCAGCCAGAGACTCGACAGGTAGGGTGTCAGCACCGGGACCGCGATGAGCAAGCGCCGCAGTCCTTTTTGCCGTGCGTATTCCCGGATCATGTCGCCGTAGGTCGTGACATCCTTGCTGCCGATCTCGATGATGCGGCTTTCGCTCGGAAGCAAGTCCTTCGCCGCCAGCAGGTACGACAACACGTCGTCTACGGCGATGGGCTGGGTCGGCGTCGTTAGCCAGCGAGGGCAAAGCATCACGGGCAGACGGTCGGTCAATGATTTCACCAGATCGAACGACAGGCTGCCCGTGCCGATCACCAAGGATGCCCGGAACTCGATAGTTTCTACAGCAGAGTCCCGCAGAATCTTGCCGACCTCGTGACGGCTGCGAAGATGCGGAGAGAGTTTCGGGTCAGCGTCATCGCCCAGGCCGCCGAGGTAAATGATCCGGCGCACCTCAGCTTTCTTTGCGGCATGAGCAAAGTTTGTCGCTGCCTGCCGGTCCTCCTTCTCGAAATCCTTCGACCCTGACATCAGGTGGACCAGGTAGTAGGCCGTGTGGACGCCTTTTAACGCTTCTTCCAGCGAAGGACG
Source organism: Gemmatales bacterium (assembly GCA_038331535.1). Classification (GTDB taxonomy): domain Bacteria; phylum Planctomycetota; class Planctomycetia; order Gemmatales; family Gemmataceae; genus JBBQPD01. Next base: position 10,658 of record JBBQPD010000070.1, read on the forward strand.
ATCAAGGACATCCCCCCGGACGATCTGCGTGGATTCCTTGACCAGAGACCGCAGTTTGTCCGGGCTTCGTGCCAGACACCGCAGCACTACAGGCTGTTGTTCGAGCAGCGGAATCAGCCTTCCGCCGACATAGCCGGAAGCGCCCGTCAGCAACACGACTGGAGTCTTCGGTAATTCAGGATTCTTTGACTCGGATAGCGGCATCGTCTTCGGTTCGTCTTCCGGTTGGGTAGCGGGTTGTCTTGCGGATAGTATGCTACCGGGGTAGTTTACCGTTTATTTAACCACGGCACAGACTTGACTGTAGGCGAGATCGAAGGTGAGGATGTTGTATTTGCGAAAACCGTCCGCTGAGTCCATCCGGCCATTTCTGGAGGCGCAGGCGAAGCTGCCCTTTAGTTATGAGGCGGTGGGCGCAACCGCCAAGACGCCGCCCGCTGGGTATGCCGTCGATCATACCCGCATCAAGCTGGGGGAGGGCGAGCCGGTGTTCCGGTCGGCCAGCGCCGCCTTGCGGCGCTGGGAGCAGTTCCGCCTCGGCTGGGTCGAGGCGTGGTCGCCGGACACGCCGATCCAATCCGGCGAGGTCGTGGCGGTCCTGGGGCGTACCACTGGATTGTGGTCGCTGAATGCCTGCAGGATCGTGTACGTCTTGGACGAGTCAGGACCGATCAGCAAGTTCGGCTTCGCTTACGGAACGTTGCCGGGCCACGTCGAGAGCGGTGAAGAACGATTCTTGATCGAATGGGATCGGGGCGACGACAGCGTGTGGTATGACATCCTGGCCTTTTCCCGCCCGAACCACGTCCTGACCCGACTTGGCTACCCGATCGTTCGGCGCTTGCAGAAGCGATTCGGTCGGGACTCGGCAGCGGCGATGCTGAGGGTCGTTCGCTCCGGCTTGAGTCATGGCGGTGTACCCGTTCGCTGAACTACTTTGTCGGCGTCCCGCGCATTGGATTCCCCGACTTGGCGCCCTCGGCCTCGATTTCCTCGTGCAGCCGTTTCATCTCCACAGCCATTCGGTTTGCGCGTTCCGGCTGCTTTTCGGCCAAATCCTTGCTCTCGCCAGCATCGTCTTCCAGGTTGTATAGCTCGAATCGGTCCAGCGCGGCATTGGCCAGCAGCTTCCACGGACCATCGCGCAGCGAGATCACCCACGGCCGGCTGATGGCAAAGTCGTATTGCCAGTAGAGCGCGTGCGGACGCTTCACCGTTTTGCCCTCGAAGATCGGCGCGATGTCGGCACCGTCGAGCGTGCGTTCGGCCGGCACTTTGCTGCCGGCGATAGCGCACAGAGTGGGCAGCAGGTCGATGTTGCAGACCGGTTCGCTGCTCACCGAGCCGGCCTTGATATGGCCCGGCCAGCGAACGATGCCCGGCACCCGATAGCCCGCTTCGGTGATGTGCAGTTTCATGCCCCGTAGCGGTCCGGGCGATCCGTAGGAGCGATTGGCCCCCTTGTAGCGGTTCAACGTCTCCGGGCCGTTGTCGCTGGTGAAGAAGATGAAGGTGTTCTCGCGCAGGCCGTGGTCGTCGAGGTATTTCAGTAACTTGCCCACGGCGGCGTCCATTTGCGACACGTCGCCGTAGTAGTGGCGGCGGTCCAGGTTGTCTTCCTTCGGGTACAGCTTGAGAAACTCCTCGGCGGCGGCGACCGGCTCGTGCGGCTCGTGGAACCACAGGTTCAGGAAAAACGGCTTGTCCTTGCTCCCTTCGAGAAACCGGATCGCCTCGGCTACGACGAGGTGCGACGACGGACCTTCCAGTTTCCCGGCCGGCTTACCGTTACGAATGAAGTTAGTCGGGTTGAGGTGACTCGGTGCGGCGTTGTTCTGCGTGTACAGCCAGTGATCGAAGCCTGCTTCGCCTGGTGTGCGTTCGCTGCCGTCGGTGCGGCTGTTGAGATGCCACTTGCCGGCGTGACAGGTGCGGTATCCGCCCTTGTGGAGCAACTGGGCCATCGTCACTTCGCTCGGGCGCAGGTGAATGCCGCTGTTGGCCGGGATCCAGTCGCGAATCCCGAG
>JBBQPD010000071.1:0-12681 GCA_038331535.1 Gemmatales bacterium
TTCCGATCTTGTGAGCGTTGCATGGGACCCCTAACGGGTTTTGGCGGGGGGTGGAGTGCGTTATCAACATGGGTAGCGTGTCTTGCCGCTTGCGGCTTCGCGGCCGCCCCGCTAAGCCGCACGCGGCGGATCGATCGGGAACACCGCATGGGCTATCGCAACCTTCGCGCCTGCGTCCACGACCTCGAACGCCACGGACAGCTCGTCCGCGTCGCCGCCGAGATCGATCCGTACCTGGAAATGGCCGAGGTCCAGCGCCGCGTCTACGAGGCTGGCGGCCCGGCGCTGCTGTTCGAGCGCGTCAAGGGTTGCGACTTCCCGATGCTCGGCAACCTGTTCGGCACGATCGAGCGCACGCGCTTCTTGTTCCGCGACGCTCTCAATGCCGTGCGGCATCTCGTCGAGCTGAAGGTCGATCCGGCGGCGTTCTGGCGCAATCCGTGGCGCTATCGCGACGTGCCGCGCGCCCTCTGGCACACGTTGCCGAAGCTCGTCGGCGGCGGGCCGATCCTTACTCACCAGACGACGGTGAGCCGGCTGCCGCAATTGAAGTGCTGGCCGAAGGACGGCGGCGCGTTCGTGACGCTGCCGCAGGTCTACACCGAGGACGCCGACCGGCCCGGCTGGCGACACTCCAACCTCGGCATGTACCGCGTCCAGCTATCGGGCAACGACTACGAGCCGGACCGCGAAGTCGGTCTGCACTACCAGATTCATCGCGGCATCGGCGTGCATCACTCCAAGGCGCTTGCCCGCGGCGTGCCGTTTCGCGTCAACGTCATCGTCGGCGGCCCTCCGTCGCTGGCTGTCGCGGCGGTGATGCCGTTGCCGGAGGGGATGCCGGAGCTGGCCTTCGCCGGAGCGCTCGGCGGCGGGCGCGTGCGCCTCGTCACGCCGCCCGACTGGCCGCTGCCGATCCCGGCCGAGGCCGACTTCTGCATCTGCGGCACCGTCGATCCCAGCCGGCTCAAACCCGAAGGGCCGTTCGGCGACCACCTCGGCTACTACAGCCTGGCGCACGATTTCCCGGTGCTGAAGGTGGAGCGCGTCTATCATCGGCCGGGGGCGATCTGGCCGTTCACCGTCGTCGGCCGACCGCCGCAAGAGGACACGAGCTTCGGCGCCTTCATCCACGAGCTGACCGGCCCGATCATCCCCACCGTCGTGCCCGGCATCCACGCCGTTCACGCCGTCGATGCCGCCGGCGTCCACCCGCTGCTGCTGGCCGTCGGCAGCGAACGCTACGTTCCGTATGCCTCCGAACGCCGGCCGCAGGAACTGCTCACCTGCGCGAGCGCCGTCCTGGGACAGGGGCAACTCTCGCTGGCCAAGTACCTGCTTATCGTGGCTCACGAGGACGATCCCGACCTCGACATTCACGATATTCCCGCCTTTTTCCGGCACTTACTGGAGCGCGTCGATTTCCGCCGCGACCTGCATTTCCACACCTGCACGACGATCGACACGCTCGACTATTCCGGCACGGGGCTGAACGCCGGCTCGAAGCTGGTGATCGCCGCGGCGGGGGTGAAGCGGCGCACGCTGCCGACGATGGTGCCGGAGGAGCTGAAGCTGCCGGAGGGGTTCGGGGAGCCACGGGTGTGTCTGCCGGGGGTGCTGGCGGTGGAGGCCGCTAAGCCGCAAGCGGCGGAAACTTTCTGCGCCGCGTTTCAGCCCGACGATGCGCTCAACGCCTTTCCGCTGATCGTGCTGGTGGACGACAGTGGTTTCACGGCGCGGACGCTGAACAATTTCGTCTGGGTGACGTTCACGCGCTCCAACCCGGCGGCGGACGTCCACGGCATCGGGTCGTTTACCCAGCAGAAACACTGGGGCTGCACAGGGTCGCTGGTCATCGACGCCCGCGTCAAGCCGCACCACGCCCCGCCGCTGGAGGAAGATGCCGACGTGACGCGCCGCGTCGAGGCGCTGGCGACGCCGGGCGGGCCGTTGTATCGGATTATCTGACCTGCTTCGCGTTTCGCGGATTCGCGCGCTGGGGTACAATGCACCGAAGCCCCAGAATGAATGGAGGAACACTATCATGCCGACGCTTGTGATCGAGAATGTTCCCGCGTCGCTGTTCGAGAGCATTCAGCGAATTGCGGAGAAGGAGAAGTGCACGACGGCAGAGGCGGCCATCGTGGTGCTGGAGAGGGTGCTGTCTGAGCCGCCGCTCCCGGATGAGCCGTTCATGACAACGGAGATTTCGGCGCCGTTCGACTTTCCACAGCCGGAAGGGAAAATCATCAAGCCGATTATAGTAGCTCCCCCGTTACCGACTCCCGAAGATTTTCCCGAATTGAGGTGATCGATGTTCGACGTGCCTCCCCCGTCGGTCCCCTTGACCCAGGGAGATATAATCGACGATTGCCCGCTCGTCATCCTGGATCTGCCAGGCAACATCGGTGACGAGAAGGATCCGCCCACCAAGTTGTGGAAAGCTCGTGTCGTTATCCTGACACAGGCATGTGACCTGGTTCAATCGAAGAGCGCACGCGTCCTGGTCGCTCAGGTTCACGAAGCCAAGAGTCTGGTGGAACAAGGACTACTCAAATCGGCAACCGTTCGCGATCAGGTCCGGCGGCACCAAGTATTTGGCTGGTATTTCTTGCCTGCGGTCTCGACACCGATCGCTCTGCCGGAGTCGCTCGTCAACTTGCGCGACCTGTTTTCTGTGCCTCATGCTCTGCTTGATAATCTGGTTGCGAACGGGAATCGCAAGGCGCGATTGCTCTCCCCCTACCGCGAACACCTCGCCCAGCACTTCGCCGTCACCTACATGCGCGTCGCGCTGCCGGAACCCTACGATACCATTCCCGCCTGAAACACGATTGCCGCTTGCGGCTTCGCGGCGCAGGATCGCTAAGCCGCAAGCGGCAAACTGACACCCCGCACACCCCGAGGGCGCCATGCCAGCCGTCTCCGCCGCCGATCTCGATCTGCTCCGCAAGTACGACACGCCCACCATCTGCAACGTCGTCGAACTGTTCGACTCGCGGCCGCGGCAGAGCGGCTACCTGGATGGCCGCATCCAGGCCTGTTATCCGAAGCTGCCGCCGATGGTCGGCTTCGCCAGCACCGCCACTTTTCGCTCCGCCTCGCCGCCGCGCTCCGGCAACGTCTACTCCGGACTCGACCATCAGGTCGAAGCGTTCGCCGAACTGCCGGGGCCGCCCGTCGTCGTCTTTCAGGACCTCGATAGCCCCGTCGCCTCCGCTACCTTCGGCGAGGTCATGTGTACCACCTACAAGACCTTCGGCGCCGTCGGCCTCATCACCAGCGGCGCCGGCCGCGATCTCGACCAGGTGGAGGCGCTCTTCTTCCCCTGCTTCACGGCCGGCACCGTCTGCGCTCACGGCAACTGCCACATTCCGTCGATCAACGTGCCGGTCCACGTCGGCGGCGTCATGATTCACCCCGGCGACCTGTTGCACGGCGACCGCAACGGCGTGACGACGATCCCAATCGAGATCGCCGCCGCGGTCGCGCACGGCTGTGCCGACTACATGGCCGCCGAGGCGGTCGTGATGGATTATCTGAAATCGGGCCGCGTCACGCCGAAGGGTTTCGCCGCCGCGCGCAACGAATGCAAGGCGCTGATCGACGCCCTGGCGAAGCGGCTGAAGAAGTGAGAAAAGCGACCCTCGTTATGCCGAATTCTTCACCGCAGAGGACGCAGAGGATCGCAGAGGAAATCAACAAATGGTCAGCCTGAACCTGTTTCAGGTTTTCCCTCTGCGTACCTCTGCGTCCTCTGCGGTGAAGAATGCGGGTTCACTGGTCGTTGTCGCCGAACCAGGACGACAGCGTCATCTCGTCGCCGTCCTCGAACACACGGTCCGCCGTCTCCGTGCCGCTGAACGGCACCGGCCGCGTGACGAAGGCCCTGGACACTTCCGACAAGCGTAACGACTCGAATGCGGACCGGCCGGCGGTCTGGAAGGCGAAATCCGCCGGCGCCATGTTCGGCGTGACGAACAGCGCATGACCGTGAACGCCGTCGAGCTGCGCCAGGCCGAGCGCCAGCGCCGCCTGGTCGAAGTCCCCAGACGTCTCGGCCGGCTCGCCGTGGGCGAAGAAGCGGTCGAAGCCGTTGGCCACGTCCGCGTCGGGGACTTGCACCTGGCCGCCGCTGCTTTGCAGCGGGGTGCCGTTGGCCGTCTGCGTGTTCGGCAGCGTCACCGTTGGGCTGCTGCCGGTGCCGGTGTTGATCGTCAGCGCGTAGGCGCCGGTGGCGAACGCCGTCGTGTCGGCGCCGATCACCTTGACGAAGTAGGTCGAGCCGGCCGTGATGTTCGCCGTCACGGTCAGCGTGGTGCCGTAGTGGCCCAGGCCGCTGGCGAAGACGAGCTGCGTGTGAGCGGCGTTGTAGACGTACACCTTCGGCGCCAGCTGGCTCAGCCCGGCGCTCTGCACGCTGATCGTCGCCGTCGCGGCGCTGCCGGTCGGGGCCGTGAACGTGTAGTAGTCGTTATCCGTCGTCGTCGTAATGTCGCCGCTCACCTGGGCCGTCTTCGCCGTGGGGTCGATGGTGATCGCGGTGGCGGTGGTGAAGCTGCCGTTCGCGGCGGCGGCGTCGAAAGCGTCCTGCGCGCGGGCGCTGCCGCCGCTGTAGACGGAGCGGATGGTGGTAACGTCGTCGTTGCTGAGGCCGGTCATGGTGCCGCTGTACACCGGATTCATGATGGCGGTGATGTCGTTGCTGTGCAGCAATCCCAGGGCGTGGCCGAACTCGTGGGCCGCCACCGAGTAGACGTCGTAGGTCGAGCCGATGTTGTACGGCTGCGACGTGTTGAAGGTGATGTCGCCGGCGATCGAGTAATTGTTGAGCTGCGGCGGCAGGTAGGCGTCGGCCAGCTCGTAGCTGCTGCCGGAGCCCATCTTATAGCCGCCGATGCGGATGTCGCCGAAGCCGGGGTCGCCCTGCTCATAGCTGCCCGAGCCGGCGGCGGCGCCGTTGTCGCTGACGACAGCGAAGTTGACATTGGTCTGCTGCGCCCAGATTTGTGCCGCCTTCAGGATCGGGGTCTGCCACGTCGAGGCGGAACCGAGGGCGCTGAAGTCGCTCTGTAGCGTGCTGGTGACGGCCTGGCCCAGGCCGTTGTAGCCGAGCAGCGTGCCGTCGGGCATGAAGCTGATGGTGACGAGATTGGGATGAACCCAGGCCCCGGTGGAAGCCGAGGGCGTGAGGCGGATTTCGAGTCCTTCCAGCCGGAGCGGGACGGAACGCGTGCGCGCAGCCTGGCTGCGTGCGCGGATGGGGAGGAAGCGCATGGGGAGAAGCCTCGTTTTAGGGGAATGAACGCTACGACGATCTCGGACCGAGGCGAGACGACGAACCTTCCCACGAGGGAACGTGAGGCGCGGGGGTGCCGGTACGGTCGTCAACGCCTTCCGACCCGGACTCGTGCCGGGGAAGTGCGCGGCTCTCTCGGTTCGCGGAAGACCGTCGACCGCAATGAGGGAGCCTGATCGTGAGAAAACGGAGCGAGTCAAATGGGAGGGCTGGTTTTAAGCCATCCCTTGACACCATGAATGGGCAGTTTAGGGCGTCTTTCTCAATGACGCAATACAGTTGCGGCGAAATAGGCGAGAAATAATCAATAGAAATGATGCGTTTTCGTCCGCGGCCTGAATCTTATTCTCGTAGTGCTAGAAAAGCTCTCCACGTCGAGCGGTTTTACTGTCCGACCTGTCTCCCGCGGGCGACAATAACGGCATGGACCGCAATCCGCAGGCGCTATCGGACGGCGCGCTGGACCTCCTGATCCTCGGCGGCGGCATCACCGGCGCCGGCGTGGCGCTGGACGCGGCGTTGCGCGGCTTGCGCGTCGGTCTGATCGACCAGGGCGACTTCGCCGGCGGCACCAGCAGCGTCTCCTCGAAGCTGGTCCACGGCGGGCTGCGCTATCTCGAACATGGCGAGGTCCGCCTGGTCTACGAAGCGCTGCGCGAGCGCGGCCGGCTGCTGCGCAACGCCCCGCACCTGGTCCGGCCATTGCGGTTCGTGTTGCCGTTTCGCGCCTGCGACCGCGTTCCACCCTGGAAGTGGCGGGCCGGCCTGCTGCTGTACGACCTTCTGGCTGGCTCCGCGAACATCCGTCGCGCCCGCCCGCTGCCGCCCGGCCCGCTGTGCCGCGAGTTCCCCGGCCTGCGCCGCGCCGGTCTCCTCGGCGCGGCCGAGTACCACGACGCCCAGATGGACGACGCCCGTCTCTGCCTGGAAGTGCTGCGCTCGGCGTGGCTTCACGGGGCGCGGCTGGCGAACCACGTCGAGGCGATCGCGTTTGAACGCCACGGCGGCCAGCTGACCGGCGTGCGCGCCCTGGATCGCCTGACCGGAACCGAGTTGTTCATTCGGGCGAAGGTGATCCTCAACGCGACCGGCCCGTGGGGCGACGAGGTGCGCCGCCTGGCGGGCGACGCCGGCGGCCCGCTGCTGGCGCCGACGAAGGGGGTGCATGTCGTGGCGCCGGGCCGCGGCCTGACGACGGCGTTCCTGCTGCTGCATCCGGCCGATGGCCGCGTCTTCTTCGTCCTCCCCTGGCTCGGCAAGACGCTGATCGGCACCACCGACACCGACTGGACCGGCGCCCCCGACGCCGTCCGCGCCACGGACGACGACGTCTCCTACCTGCTGGTCGGCCACAATCACTACTTCGAGCCGCCGCTGACGGCGAGCGACCTGCTCGGGGCCTTCGCGGGACTGCGGCCATTGCTGCGCGCCAGCGGCACCGACCCGTCGGCGCGCTCGCGCGAATACCGTATCGTTTCGGGGCCGGGTGGTCTGCTGACCGTGGCCGGCGGCAAGTACACGACCTACCGCGCGATGGCCGAGACGATCACCGACGCCGTGCTGCTTCGCCTCGGCCTGCGCCGCCGCTGCCGCACGCGCGACTTCCGCCTCGACGGCGCCCCGCCCGGCGACTGGCCGACCTTCGCCACCGCAGCCACCGCGCGCTTGTGTTCGCGCTATCATCTGGCTGCGTCCTCGGCGCGGCACCTGCTGGATCGCTACGGCCGCCGCGCTTTCGACGTGGCGGCGTACCTCGACCGCGACCCGGCGCTGGCGCAGCCGGTGATCGACGGCGAGCCGGACCTGCGGGCGGAGCTGGCGTACCAGCGCGACCACGAGATGGCAGTAACACCGGCCGACTTCCTGCTGCGGCGCACCCGGCTGGGGCTGTTTCATCCCGAGTTGCTGACGAGAATAGACTTCCTCCCGACGACGCCGCGCGGATAATGGAAGTAGGTCCGGCGCGCCGAGCCGGACCTACAAGAGGCTTCCCTCATGAGCAAGACCGTCGTGACCGTGTTCCTGTGCGACGGCAAGGACTGCGCGAAGGCGTGGAAGCGCGTCTGCGACGGCTCGCCGGGCAAGTGGCTGAAGCGCCGCGTCGAGGACGCGGGGCTACCGTACAAGCTGGACGTCATCCGCACCGAATGCATGGACCGTTGCGAGGACGCCGCCAACTGCTGTTTCGTCAGCGGCGGCTCCGCAGCGTGTGAAGACCGCATATGCGGCGAAGACGACGCCGACCGCCTGCTGGCGTCGCTGCGCGCGTGCGTGGAACGGGCGGCCAGAGATGAATGCCGGTACGAACCTGAGCTGAGGGATGCATGACCAGCGCTCAGCGGGCAGCCCTGTTCAAGGAACTTCTCACCCTTCCCGACGGAGCGGAAACGGAGTGGGTGGAATTCAAACACAACTTCGGCGACCCCGACCGCATCGGAGAATACCTCTCGGCCCTCGCCAACGCCGCGGCACTTCACCATAAGCCGGCTGGCTACCTCTGCTGGGGGGTTGAGGACGGCACCCGCAAGGTCGTCGGAACTACCTTTCGCCCCAAACATACCAAGAAAGGCAGCCAGGATCTCGAAGGTTATCTGGCCCTGAACTTGTCTCCACGAATCGATTTCATCATCCACGAATTCAACTATGTCGGACAAGACGTGGCCCCGATCGAAATCCCGGCGGCCGCGCACACTCCGGTCCGCTTCAAGGACGTCGAATATATCCGGTGTGGGAGCCACAAAATGCAGCTGCGAGAGTTCCCCGAGAAAGAACGTGCTTTGTGGGCCATTTTCGCCGAAAAGCCGTTCGAGAAAGGTGTCGCCCGAGCCGGCGCCACGGCGGACGACGTGTTGTCGCTCCTCGACTATCCGGGTTACTTCCGGCTGAGCGGCCAGAACCTTCCTCCGAATAAGGCGGCGATCCTGGAGCGCCTGGCGGCGGAGAAGCTCATCGTGCGAAAAGACGCCGACCGCTTCGACGTCACCAACCTCGGGGCCATTCTCCTGGCACACAATCTGAACGAGTTTGACCGCCTGGGGCGTAAGACGTTGCGGGTCATCGCCTATAAAGGCACAAATCGCGTTGAGACGATTCGCGAGCGCAACGAGCCGGCCGCCTTCAAAGGCTACGCCCTCGGTTTTGAGGAAATGCTGGCCTATATCGACAACCAACTTCCTCAGAACGAACACATCGGCCAGGCTTTGCGCGAAGAAGTGAAGATGTATCCGGCCGTCGCCATCCGCGAATTGGTGGCCAACACCTTGATCCACCAAGACTTCAACATGACCGGCACCGGGCCGATGGTGGAGATTTTTTCTGACCGCATGGAGATCACCAACCCCGGTATGCCGCTGGTGGACCCCCTGCGGTTCATCGACTCGCCGCCGCAGTCGCGCAACGAAGACCTGGCAGGGTTCATGCGCCGTATCAGTATCTGTGAAGAACGAGGCAGCGGTGTGGATAAGGTCATCACCGCCGTGGAGCTATTTCAGTTGCCCGCACCGAATTTCGCCGTGACGCTTGGACACACCAAGGCGACTCTCTTCGCCCACCGCACCCTGAGTGAAATGGACTCAAAAGACCGCACCCGCGCCTGCTACCAGCACGCCTGCCTGTGCTACGTCGACAACGGCGAGATGACGAATGCTTCGTTGCGCAAACGGTTCAACATCGAGGACAAGAATTACTCGACGGCATCTCGGATGATCGCAGAAGCGGTCAAAGCGGGGTTAATCAAACGGGCCGACCCGGATAATACCTCGAAGAAGCATGCCAGGTACGTGCCATTCTGGGCCTAACCTTCTTATGTGACGGTTATGTGACTGGACCCCTCGAATGCCCTAGCAATGCCCCAGCACTGCCCTAGCAATGCCCTAGTACAGTAAGGAGTTACGACGAGTCGCCTTATGTAACGGTTATGTGACTATAGTCATACTATGGTCTTCGCGAACAGTAACCGTGCCGAACACTGACCCAACGACCTCCGCCCGACCCCCCAAGCCGAGGACGCCATGTCTCGACGCATCTTTGTCGCCCTGATGGTCTTGACCACCCCGCTCGTCGTCCGCGCGGAGGAGAAGCTGAAAGCCATCCAGAAACTCGTCGAACAGCTCGGCAGCGACGATTTCGACACGCGCGAGACCGCCGGCAAGCGCCTCCTCGAACTCGACGAGGCGGCCCTGCCGGCGCTGCGGGAAGCCGCCAAAAGCGCCGCCGACGCCGAGCTGCGCCGCAGTGCCGGCGAGCTTACCGCGACGATTACCGCGCGCGTCGAGGAGCGAGCGGTGCAGAAGATGCTCGTCGAGATCAACGGCCCCGGACTGGAAAAGTTCATCGAACGGCTGGCGAAGGAGAACGACTTCGCCACGGAGGAGCGCTGGCAGACCGTCGGCGCGCTCGTCCTCGCCCTTGAGAAGCGGGCGTCGGAGGCGGCCGACCGGCCGTTCCGCGTGACCAAGCTCGACCTCGCCAAGATGACCACGCTGCGGGAGTTGCCGGCGACCAGCGCCAACACGGCCCGGCTCGTACTGAACAACGACACGAGCAGCGTCATGGGGCTGTACAATTGTGTGGTCGTCAGCAACGGACCGCTCGGCCGCGTCGGCACCTTCACTAACTGCGTCGTGATCGTCAACGGCGACATCGAGGCTTTCACGATTATGCGCAACTGTGTCGTGCTCTGCCGCGGCGGCATCGGCCGGACCCGGCAGATCGATAACAGCGTAGTGCTGGCGACCGGCGAGCTGAAAAGCGCGGACACGATCCACAACAGTCTGATCGAGGTCGGCTCCGTGGGGCGCTGCTGGAAGTCAATCGGCAGCGTCTACCTCAACCTCGCGGAGATTCCCGCGAACAATTCGAAGGACGACCAGTGCCTTCAGACGAAGCGCGGCCCGCTGCAGATGATTCACTGGACGAAGGAGCCGCGCACGAAGTAAGCGGGCGGCGGAACCGCTTACTTCGTGCGCGGCTCCTGAACCGCTTACTTCGTGCGCGGCTCCTGAATGCGAAAACTCCTCTCCCCCCAACGTACCCGCCTCTCGTACTCTCGGCGGCATGAACCTGCTGGACTCCCTCACCCTGGCGCTCGACCCGGCCGCGATCCTCCGCGCCCAGGGTCTCGCTCCCGACCCGTGGCAGCGCGACCTCCTGGCGGCGACCGACCGGCAAATCCTGCTCAATTGCAGTCGCCAGAGCGGCAAATCGACGACCGTCGCCGCCCTCGCCCTGCACACCGCTCTCTACACCGACGGCGCTCTCGTGCTGCTGCTGTCGCCGTCGCTACGGCAGAGCGGCGAAATCTATCGCAAGGTGCTGGACGGCTACGGCGCCATCGGCCGTCATGTCGCCGCCACCAGCGAGACACAGTTCCAGCTGGAGCTGGCCAACGGCTCGCGCATTCTCAGCCTGCCGGGCAAGGAAGCGACCATCCGCTCGTTCAGCGGCGTGCGCCTGCTGGTCCTCGACGAGGCGGCTCGCATCCCCGACGCGCTCTATCGCAGCGTCCGGCCGATGCTGGCCGTGTCGCGCGGCCGGCTGGTCGCCCTGTCCACGCCGTTCGGCCGGCGCGGCTGGTTTTCCGACGAATGGCACGGCGACGGCCCCTGGAAGAAGGTGCGCGTGCCGTGGCAGAATTGCCCGCGCATCACGGCCGACTTCATCGCCGAGGAGACGCGAGCGCTCGGCCCGATCTGGGTCGGCCAGGAATACGAATGCAGCTTCGCGTCGATGGTCGGTCTCGTGTATCCCGATTTCGCCGCGTCCGTCGTCGCGGACTGGCCGAACGTCACGGGTCGGCGCGTGGGCGGCATCGACTTCGGCTGGCGCAACCCCTTCGCCGCCGTCTGGGGCGTCCTCGACCGCGACGACGTGCTCTGGATCGAAGGCGAGCGCTACCGCAGCCAGACGCCGTTGCACGAACACGCGGCGGCGCTGAAAGCGTTGTCAGGCGTGACCTGGTTCGCCGACCCCGCCGGCCGCACCGAGATCGAGGAGCTGCGCGCCGCCGGCCTGTGCGTGCGCAGTGCCGACAACGACATTCGCCCCGGCATCGCCGCCGTGACGGCCCGGCTGCGCACCAACCGGCTGAAAGTCCACGGCGGCGCCTGTGCGAACCTGCTCGCCGAGGCCCGCCTGTACCGCTACCCGACCGCCGCCGAACGCGCCTTGCACGGCGAAAACCCCGTGGACGCGGACAATCACGCGCTGGCGGCACTGCGCTATCTGGTATCGAAGATCGACGTGCGCTTCCTGGCGCGGATGCGCCGTCCGGAACGAGCCGCGAACGTCAGTGAGCGCGACACCGTGCGCGACGACGAGGCGCTGTGGACGCCGCTGAATTGACATCGTACCCCGACGAATGTTAATGGTAGAACTTCGTCAAACGTGACTTTGCTTTGAGGTCACAAATTGTGATCTCAAAGCAGGAGCGGGCGTGAATTCCAGCGGAGGGCGTGAAGAATGGCGGACGACACGTCTCTGATCCCGCCCGAGCGAATCGAGCACGCGATCCTACTGATCCGCGAGCAAAAAGTGATGCTCGATGCCGACCTCGCGGACCTCTATGAAGTTGAAACGAAAGCGTTGGTTCGAGCGGTCAAGCGCAATCGGGACCGTTTTCCGGCCGATTTCATGTTTCAACTAACTCCCGAAGAGTTCGAGAGCTTGAGGTGCCAAACGGGCACCTCAAGTCAGTGGGGCGGGCGGCGCTATGCACCTTACGCTTTTACCGAACAGGGTGTCGCGATGCTGTCCAGCGTCCTGGGCAGTAAGCGCGCCGTGCGGGCCAATGTCGAGATCATTCGCGCCTTCGTTCGGCTGCGGCAACTGCTCTCCTCGCACGCCGACCTGGCGCGCAAGCTCGACACGCTGGAAAAAAAGTACGACGCTCAATTCAAAGCGGTTTTCGACGCTATTCGAGCGCTGATGGCTCCTCCGTCCCAGCCGCGCCGCGGCCGGATCGGTTTCGCCCGTGAGACCGAACCAGAGTAGAGGCCGAGCGCCGTCTCGCGCGAAACGGCAAGCCGCTCACGTCCCTCGCCTCTCCTCCAGCTCCTCCAGCGTCCGCGGCCAATCGTCTTTCAGCAGCCGGCTCAACGAGCGGTCGGCGAGCAGTTTCCCGCCCGTCTGGCAGCGCGGACAATAGTTGGTCTCGTTCTCCGCATAGATGATCCGCTGCACCGCCGCGCCGCACTCCGGACACGGCTGACCGAAGCGCCCATGTACCGCCATACCCGCGCGAAACGCCGTCACCTTTTCCGGAAAGCCATCGCCCACCTCTTCACGCAATCGCTCCGTCCATTGCACGAGCGTTTTCCGCGTCGCCTCAAACAGCCGGGTGATTGCCTCACGACCCAGTCGATGCGTCAGGGCCAGCGGCGACA